>JAYUCN010000890.1:0-3041 GCA_043740335.1 Planctomycetota bacterium | reverse complement strand
CCCAGTAGTTGGACCCGCGCCGGCAACCGCACGCGCGCGGTGAGCCCCGCGCCCTGGGCGTTCATCGGGCACGCCTCGACTTCGAGCAGCACGTGCAGGTAGGGCTGGTCGGCTTCGGTGCCCGAGGCGTGGGCGCGCACGAACACCTCGCCGCCACCGAGCATCGTCAGTGCTTGCGGAACCTCGTAGCGCGACGCGGAGTCGCGGATCTCGCGCACCACGGCGCGCACGGATTCTGCGGGCGAACAGGTCCAGCGCACTTCGGCCAGAGACCCGATCTCCAGCCGCGCGCGGGCGACGGCCTGTTCAGTGAGCACGATGCGCAGGAAACGGTGTTCCGACTGGATCTGGAACAGTTCTTCGCCCTGCTGGAGGAACCGGCCTTCGAGGTCGATCTCATTGGCACTCGCGATGGTGCCGGCGACCCCGGCGGTCAGGGTCATCGAACCCAGGCGCTGGTCGATCTCGCGCACACTCGCCTGCAGGTACGAGAGCCGCGACTTGTGGATCGCTGCCTGGGTGCAGTCTTCGAGTTCGACGGCATCGAAGCTCACGGCCTCGGCGTCGAGGTCGCCCATGAGCCGCACGCGGCGCATCTCCAATTCCGGGTTGTGCAGCGTGCAGAGGCGATCACCCGGTTCGACGTGGGTGCCGTTGTCCGCATGCAGGTCGTCGACGAAGCCGCTGGCCGGTGCCCGCACCGAATCGCGCGTGTGCGGATCGAGGATGCCCGGCGCCACCACGCTCCAGGAGACGGGCACGAAGCCGAGCAGAAGGGGGGCGATGACGAAGGTGCCCACGGCGACGAGGCGGCTGCGCGTGCGGAAGGCGGCGGTCTCGGCCGAGGTCCACAGGTAGCGCAGCAGCCTGAGCAGGGGCTGGAGGATCAGCGCCCAGCCGAAGACGAGGCCGAGGAACATGCCGGCACCCGGCCACTGCATGGTGACGAAACCCGTCAGCGTCACGGCGAGCACGATGCGATAGGCGACCGCCGCCGGGCCGTAGAGCCCGTAGAGCCAACGTTCCGATGCCGCGTAGTCGTCCTTGGGGCGAGGCAGGCCGACGGCGAGGTGGGCTGCCCACTTGCGCAGGAAGGCGGCGGCTCGCTGCTGCAGGTTGAAGACCCCGAGCAGATCGGAGAACACGAAGTAGCCGTCGTACTTCATCAACGGGTTCAGGTTGAAGAGCACGGTGACGATGCTCGCGAGCGCCACGACGTTGAAGGCGAGTTCGTGCAGGAAGCCCGGTTCGGTGCCGGCCCAGACCAGGGCCGCGGCGGCCGCGACGAAGGATTCCACGTACATGCCGGCAAGCGCGACCGCAAGCCGTTGCGGTGCGCCCAGCAGTTGCCACGACGAGCTGGCGTCGACGTAGGCGCACGGCGTCAGCATGACCATCTGCACGCCCATTTCCGGCACCGGACCGCCGAACCGCCGGCAGGCATAGGCATGGCCGAACTCGTGCAGGATCTTCAGCGCAATGAGTGCGCTCCAGAGGATCGGCAGGTTGCCGAGCGCGAGCAGCTGGCTGGACTCCGCGAACAGCTCGTCGAACCGGCCGACGCACTTCCAGGCGACGGCGGCCATGAGCAGGAGCCAGAGTGCGAACCCGGGCCCGGCGAACAGGAAGCTCGTGTAGCACAAGGTGCGCAGCAGGAACGCATCGGGATTCCACACCGGAATCCGCTGGCTCATCAGCACCTGGTACCAGGGACCGCGACGCATGGCCTGCTTGCGGCGGACGCGCTCGAACAGCACGTCGCCGCCGGTGATGGGCAGGTGCAGCAGGCCGGTGCCGTGCAGCCAGAGCACGAACTTGTAGTAGCCCTGCCGTTCCTTGTCTTCGTCGGCGAGGATGCCACGCAGGACCAGCTCGCGGAACGTCTCACCCAGGGTGCGGTGACGTACGATCGCGGTGAGGATGCGGTAGTCGGCGGCGCTGAAGGCGTGGTTCTGGAAGCTGACCGGGTCGTGCACGACGTAGCGCGGTCCGCCGCGCGTCGGCTGTCGCGTGATCTGCAGGTCGGTGCGCAGCGCGACCTTCAGGGGGCTCAGCACGCGCTCGGTTCGGCTGATCTCGGCCATGATGTTACCGGGCTAGAGCCAGAAGTTCAGATATAGCCAGTCGGTGATGCGGTGGGTGAGCACCCAGAAGGCTGAGCGGGGGCCCGCGTCGACGTGGGCCGTGCCTTCCATGCCGGGTGGCATCAGTCCGAGGTCGATCGCGACCGTCGCTTCCCCGAGGAAGACGTTGCGTCCGTCGACGACGGTGCTGGACGGGGCGATGAGCAGTTCGTCGAGGGCGTAGGAGCGGTCTGGTCGGGCCGCCGGTGCGAAGGTCGCCGCCCGGCACTCGTGGGCGGCCAGGACCAGCTTCTCCGGGATCCGCAGTTCCACGGCGGCGCGGTCGTAGCGCGCGAGTTCGAACAACGGCACGCCGAGCTCCATGCGGCTGCCGAGGCGCTCGCGCAGATCACCTTCGAGGATCAGGCCGTCCTGCGGTGCCTTGATCTGGGCCTGCGCGATGCTGGCGTCGACGATGACCAGTTGCG
This sequence comes from Planctomycetota bacterium, assembly GCA_043740335.1. Classification (GTDB taxonomy): domain Bacteria; phylum Planctomycetota; class UBA1135; order UBA1135; family UBA2386; genus DASVAL01. The sequence goes on along the minus strand of JAYUCN010000890.1, from coordinate 490 downwards.
CCTGCAGACTGCGCTTGCGCGCTTCGTGGATGCGGCCCTGGCCCGCCTCGCGCTTGGCCAGGGCCTGGTCGATCAGGGCCGACAGCGACTCGATCTCGGCGGCGATCTCGGCGCGCCTCAGGAAGTCGTCGTTGGCGTCGATGGCTGCCAGCACCTGGCCCTCGCGTACGCGATCACCAGGCCTGACGAACAACTCGGCGAGCACGCCGCCGCGCGGACACGAGATCGTGCGTCGACTCGTCGCCTTGACGACGCAGGGCACGGTGAAGGTGTGGTGCAGCGAGCCGAAGCACAGCCATCCGCCCAGCAGACCGAGGGCAATGATCGCGATCAGCCCGCGCCGCCGGCCGCGGCCGGCGAAGCGCCGGATGCTGCGGCGCAGCGAGGCCACGGCGTGGCTGACGAGGGTGCGGTTGGCGGCCAGCGACAGGGGCACGAGGGCGGCATAGCCCGACAGCTCTTCCGCGATCAGCAGCACCTGTTCCGTCGT
>JAYUCN010000889.1:0-3047 GCA_043740335.1 Planctomycetota bacterium | reverse complement strand
CGAACACGCGCACGACCTCGGGGATCACGTCGCCGGCGCGCTGGATCTCGACCGTGTCGCCTTCGCGCACGTCGCGCTCGGCCAGCAGGGCCCAGTTGTGCAGCGACGCGTTGCGCACGGTGACGCCGGCGAGTTCGACGGGCTCGAGGTGCGCGACGGGCGTCACGGCACCGGTGCGGCCGACCTGGGCGCCGATCTTGCTCACGCGCGTGGTCGCGAGCCGCGGCGGGAACTTGTAGGCCAGCGCCCAGCGCGGCGTGCGCGAGGTGCGGCCGAGCTTGTGCTGGAAGTCGAAGCGATCGACTTTGGCGACGATGCCGTCGATCTCGTACGGCAGCGCGTCGCGACGCCGTTCGAGTTCGTCGCGGAACCCGAGCACGGCGTCGATGCCGGTGACGAAGGCGGCCGGGTCGGCGATCTGGAAGCCCCAGGCGGTGAGCTGCGCGCGCAGTTCCTGGTGCGTCGCGAACTCGCGGCCCTCGACGTGGCCGACGGCGAAGGCGATGAAGTCGAGCGGCCGGCGCTTGACGACGCGCGGATCGAGCAGCTTGAGCGTGCCGGCGACGGTGTTGCGCGCGTTGCGGAACGTGCCCTCGCTGCTGGTTTCGTCGTGCTCCTGGAGTGCTATGAACCCGCTCTTGCTCATGATGACCTCGCCGCGGATCTCGATGCGCGTCGGGAACGGGCCCTTGCCGTGCAGTGCCTGCGGCAGGTTGCGGATCGTGCGCAGGTTGCGCGTCAGGTCTTCGCCCTGGGTGCCGTCGCCGCGCGACAGGCCGCGCTGAAAGACCCCGTGCTCGTAGAGCAGACTGGCGCTGGTGCCGTCGAGTTTGGGCTCGCAGCTCCACTGCGTTGCGGCGTCGGCGGGCAGTTCGAGCAGGCGGTGCACGCGGTCCGCGAAGTCGCGCACCTCGTCGGCAGCCATCAGGGACTCGATGCTGCCCATCGGTGCCAGGTGGAGAGCGGTCGCGAAGGTGCCGCCCTTCGGTAGCGGCGCCCCGACGCGCTGCGTCGGCGAATCGGGCGTGACTAGTGCAGGGTGAGTGTGCTCGAGGTCACGCAGTTGCACGAACAGCTGGTCGTACTCGGCGTCGGCGAGGTCGCTGTGGCCGCGGTTGTAGTACTGGTCGTCCGCGGCGCGGATCTTCCGGCGCAGCTCGTCGATGTCGTGCTCGGCGGTCACGGGTGCGTTCTCGGGCGACGGTCCTAGAGGGACGCAGGAGGTGGGTCAAGCGAACGCGGCCCGGAACCGACGCGGTCGGGTCGGCGTGCGGTCCAAGCCGGTCGGTCAGGCGCGGTCGCCGCGCTTCTTCTCGAACGCCAGCTCCAGCGGCGTGATGCGGATGCGGCCGTCGTTCGGCGAATTCGGACCCTCGTCGAACTGGTAGCTCGCGTTCTTGCTGGCACAGGCGCGCTCGAACCGGCGTTGCACCTGAAGCTCGAGGGCCTCGAGGACCTGTCCATTGGTGACGATCTTCTGCTGGACGACGAGTTCCCCCAGCTTGTCGTTGGAGGAGGCCGCGATCGCGAGCAACGGTGTGAGCGCCTCGGGGCTGCAGAAGCCGCGCTCGACCAGCAGTTCGCCGAGCAGTTCCGCCTCGGGTGACCGATCGCTGCCGGCGAACTGGATGCAGCCCTTCTCGAACTCGAACGTCAGGGTTTCGCCGTCGAGCGTCACGTGCATCGTCCCGGTCTTGCGCATGCGCCCGAGGGACTGGAAGGCCGTCAGCACGGACATGTTCTCACTCGTGCCGCGCAACGGGTCCGGCCTGATCGCGGCGCGGTTCGCCGCTGCTGGAGGCTGAGGTCCGGCGACCCCGAATGGAGTGGGTGGCGCGGCAAAGGGAGTGGTCGTCGGCGCAGGTGTTGGTGGTTGCGTCGGTGATTGCCGGAGTGGCGAGAGACGCGCCGTCGGCGTGGACTCGGTCGGTTTCGCGGTCGTGGGTTTCGCGGGTACTTGCCAGTCGAGTGGCGAGTGACGAGCGGTTGGCGTGGGGTCGGTCGGCTGCGCGGTCGTGGGTTTTGCGGGTGCTTGCCGGCTGAGCGGCGAGGGTCGGGTCGTCGGCGTGGACTCGGGCGGCTGTGTTGCTGGTGGTTGCGCGGGTCCTTGCCAGGTGAACGACGAGAGAGGGGCGTTCGGCCAGGATTCGGTCGGCTGCGCTGCTGGTGGTTTCGCGGGCGCTGGCCGGTTGAGCGGCGAAAGACGCGCGGTGGGCGGGGACTCGGGCGGCGGCGTTGCCGGTGGTCTCGCCGCACCCGTGCGCTCTGACGAGCGCCGCTCCGGTGGCCGAGGTGAGCCCTCCTTGGCCGTGCCCTGGTGCGCGGAGGCGCGGGGTGGCGGCGCTGGTGTCGGCGGTTGGGCCGGCGCGGCCGCGTTGGTGTCCTTGCTCTTGCCGAGCACCGATTCGAACTCCGTCGTCACTTCGCCGCGTTCCAGCAGCTCGTGGATCGCCGACGAGAGTTCCCGCATGCCGCGTTCGATGCGCTCGAGAGAGACGCGACTCGACTCGAACTTGATGCCGCGTATCGAGACCTGTTCCAGGGTCTGGGCGAGAATCACCGCCAGCGATACGAAGTCGTCGCAGTAGCCCTCGATGAGGGCAGGGGCTGCGGATGCTGGAAAGTGGCCAACCTGCATGGGGGCTAGATCGGCATCGACCGCCCCCCTTTTTCAGTGGCCTCGGTCGAACCGGCGGCGGGCAAGGCTCCCGCCCCCGCTGCGGCTCGACGCAGGACCGATGGCACTGCGCGTTGGTGCCTCGTGCCTGCAGCGGTTCATTTCTTGGACTTCGGCTTCGACTTGATACCGAGTTCCTTCTCCGCCGCAGCGATCCAGGCAGCGGGCCCGCCGGCGACGTAGCCGCTCTGGCCGACCTTCTTGCCCTTGGGGTCGATGAAGACGATCGTCGGGTAGCCCTCGATGGTGAACTCCTTGGCCAGATCCTTGTTCTGCTTCTTGAGCTCGTCGCTCATCGGCTTCTCGTGCGGGAAGTCGAGTTCGAGCAGCACGACGTGCTCCTTGGCCCATTCCTGGAACTCGGGCTTGC
>JAYUCN010000888.1:0-3054 GCA_043740335.1 Planctomycetota bacterium | reverse complement strand
GCGTGTCGCAGACGGCGAGATCGGCGCTCGTGGGGTTGCCGACGACGAGCACGTTGCGCGGCATTGGCGTGCACCACAGGAAACCGCCGCGGTGGAGCTGGGCGAGGAGGCGTCCCATCGCGGTGGCGAGGCGGGCGCGAGTGCGGCCGTGTTCGGCGGGGGGAAGGGCCGCGAGCACGCGCTTCAGCGTCTTGCACTCGGGCACGAAGGTCGTGACCAGCGTGGACTGGTCGACGCAGCCGAGACGCCGCTGCTCCAACCATGCGACGGCGCGTGTGCAGCGCACGCCCGTGCGTGCCACTGCACCGAGGTTGTCGAACTCGCGGCGGGCGCGGCTGCGGCGGCCGAACGACTGCAGCCAGCGCACACCAAGGTTGCGGTAGGTCTTGCGCACGACGGCGGCGTCGCCGGTGCCGAGCACCTCGACGGTCACGGCCGGTTCGTCCTTGAGCGTGCTGCGGTGCGCGGCGGCGAGGCGTTCGAGTTCGGTGGGCGTGATCATCGCGATCTCGTCATGCGCGCAGTTCGCGTTCGAGGCGCTGCACGAGTTCGTGGCCGGGCCACGGTGCGTCGGGCACCATCGTGACGAGGTTCGTGAACATGAGCGGATGGTCGACCTTGGGCGTCGGCAGACCGATCCGGTCGCGCACGGCCCGGATGGCGAGCACTTCGACGGGGTACACCTGACACGGCGGATCGTCGAACAAGGCGCCAGCACCGCGCGTCTGCTCCAGATGCAGGTCGAGCAGGTCGACAAGCTTCTGCGCGAACAGTCGCTCGTCGCCGGTCCAGTGCATGAGCACTTCGTGGTACGGGCCAAGGCGCGGCGTCAAGTTCGGCCGTTCGCCGGCGTGCAGGGTCAGCAGCTCGCGTGCGAACAGTGGCAACTCGTCGCCTTCACGAAACGCGCTGTCGGGCTGCCGCCGCAGCAGGTCGCAGAGGTCTTCGGCACCGGGGTCATGCAGAGCGAGGCCGAGCAAAGCCGTGAGGGTGCCGTGCATCTGCGAGAACGGCAGGTGCTTGCCACTAGTGCGCCGCAGCGGCTGCTGGTGGCGTTCGCGCAGCAGCAGCGAGCAGCGGCGCAGGGCCTGGCCCTGGCGCGCCTCGTCGAAGCCGCGGCCGTTGCCGTTCAAGACCTGGACGAAGCCATGACCGAGATGCCAGGTGCCGAGCATCCACGCCGCGACGTGCACCTGGGGGCGGCGACGCGGGTCGCCGAGCGATGCGCGCAGCTGCGTCTCCTGGTCGCGTTGCAGGAACTTCTGGTTCGCCGCGCGTTCGGCCCACTCGGACAGGTTGCGGCGCAGGCTCGTGATGGCGGCGAGGGACATCGGCGGGGGACAGAGGCTACCGTTTCCCGGCGCCGTCACGAAACGTAGAGTCGCGGTGTGGACCTGCTGCACTGGCTGTGCTTCGGCGTGCTGCCCGCGTTCGCGGCGGTGTTGTTGTTCGTGGGTGCGGGCGGTCCTCGCTTCCTGCCGCTCGCGATCGGGGTCGCCATCTGCGTGCCGTTCGGCATGGCCGACGGTTGGCCCGCATGGCCATGGCAGTTGGATCTGAGTCGCGGCGATGCGCGGCAGTGGCTCTGGTGGTGCTTCGCCTGCGCTGGTCTGGTTGGTGCGGCGTACGACCTGCGCCTCCTGCCGAAGGCCCTGCTGCTCGGCTGCGAGGTCGTCCTCGTGGTGATGCTGCCCTGGTTGCTGTCGTCGTCGCTGCGCGCCGGTTGGAGTTTCGAACGGTCCGTGCTCATGCTTGGAGCCGCGTGGTGCGTGCTCGCGGCGCTGTGGTGGGTGCTGCGCGAGGTGGCGAAGTTGCAGCCCGGCATGGCCGTACCGCTGGCGGGAACGGTCGCGCTGTGCGCCGATGCTCTCGTGCTGCACACGCAGGGGGGCGGGATCGCCTGGCAGTTGGCAGGTGTCGCCGCCGTGGCGCTCGGTGTGTCCGTCGCGACGACGCTGTGGCGGCGGCCGTTCGTGTGCGGCACGGGCGGCACGTTGTGCATCACGATCGCGCATGCCGGGGTGCTGTGGGGCGACCGCAGTCGGGCGCACCTGCTCAGTGCTCCGTGCCTGCTGGCGCTGGTGGCGCCGTTGCCGTTGTGGCTCGCCACGCGGCCGATGTTCGCGCAGAGCCGCACGACGGGGGTGGTGATCGGCGTGGGGGCGACGGCGGCGCTGGCGATCAGCGCGATCGCGATGGCGTGATCGTCACTTCGAGCCGTTCGCGATCCCCACGACCATCGCGAGCATGGCTGTCGTCGTGGTCTCGTCGAACCCTGCCGCGGCGGGCCAGGTGCCGGCGGCTTCCCCGCCCTGCACGCGCGCGGCCAGCAGTCCACCGAGCAGTTCGGACTGCTGCACGAGGCTCTTGGCATCGGTGCGTACGGCGAGCATGCCGAACACGGTGTGCAGCGGATCGGCGGTGAGGTTTGCGGGCCAGGTGCGCGCCACGGTCAGTGCGGGTGGGTGGGCTTCGCCGAGCAGCAGCTGGCCAAGGTGCAGAGCGGCGTCGTGGCGGCGGGTCGTGCCGAACGTGTGGCGAGCCAACGCGGCCTTCGCGAGTGCCGTCGCGCGCGCGGCCTCGCCCGCCAACTGCGGCGTCCGCGTCATCGCCGTGGCCAACACCGCCAGCAGAGCGGCTTCCTCGACGGTGGCGGGTGCGGCCACTTGAGATTGCATCACCGCCTCGACGGCCCCGAAGGCGCGCAGCACGTTGGGCCTCAACAATGCGTAGTTGGACCGCGTGTACGCAGTCAGCATCGCGATCGTGGCGACGATCTGGTCGGGGCGGCTGCACGGCACCCCGTTGGGCGCGAAGCGACCGGTTTCGTCCTGCCCGTTCCGGAGACAGGCCACGAGCAGCTTGATGGGGTCACGATGGGGGCCGCGGCGCATCGTGGAATCGTTCTCGAGGAACGCGAGCAGCAGCCACGATCTCGTCACGGTGCGTTCGGTGTCGGCCGTGTCGCGGGTCCGCTGGGCCAGGATGTCCAGCGTGGCGCTCACGTCGAAGCGAGGCTGCTGCGGCGTGGCAGGATCGACGGCGATCGGCGGG
>JAYUCN010000887.1:0-3055 GCA_043740335.1 Planctomycetota bacterium | reverse complement strand
GCAGCGCGATCGCACCCGAACGCAGGCCGCGCAGACGCTGCACGACACCTTTGCGCAGAAGGCGCTGCACGAACGTCGGCTGCTGCCGCCCTTCTGCGAGAGCACCTTCACCGGGTCGGGCGCGGGCGATCAGGATCGAACCGGACATCAGACGCCTCGCTTCTTCGGATGGACATGGAACGGTGCCCGCTTGCACCAGAGCCGCAGCGCGTGCCAGTAGATCATGCAGCTGACCTTGGCCGTCATCCACGGCTGCCGCAACATTGCAGCGACCAGGTTGCGCGTCGTCCACGGTCGTCGCTGCACGAGCAGCGTGGCGTCGAACACCTTCTTGCCGTTCGCGTGATTCTGCATGTGCACGGTGAGCCGCTCGCCCGGCACCGCGAGCGCCCACGTGTAGTCCTGCTCCATGGGTTGCCACGGACTGACGTGGAACTGCTTCCGGAACTGCGCGCGCAGCGTGCGCCGGTCGACCCGATCGCGACCGACGACGTAGTGGTGCCGTTCGCCCCAAGGCGTGTTGGTGATCTGCGCCAGCACGGCGACCAGGCGTTCTTCGGGGTCGAAGCAGTAATAGAGGGTGACCGGATTGAAGACGTAGCCAAAGCACCGCAGGTTGGTCAGCACGCGCACGGGCCCCGTCGGCCGCACCCCGATCTGCTCGGCCACCGCGTCGCGCACGGCGTCGCCCAGCGGGCGGGCGGGCGGGCCGAAGTAGTCTCGACGCAGGAACCGCATCGGTGCTGGCCGACTCGCCGACCACCACCACCGCCCCGCGAACGCGCGTTCGAGTTCGTCGAGGTCGAGGTAGACGAGGTAGAGCCTCGCCGTGAAGTCGTGGCGCACGGCATCGAAGCGCCGGTGGCGCACGGCGCCGACATAGATGCCGCTGCGCAGTGGCGGCAGCATGCGAACAGTGGCCGTCACGCCTCCCCCGTGTCGCTGGCACCCATGCCGAAGTCGGCGGCGACGCGCAGCGCCGACTGCACGGCATCTTCGTGGAAGCCGAAGCCGCACCACGCGCCGCAGAACCACACACGCCCGCGGCCGTTGAGCTCGGGCACCAGCACCTGGGCCGCGACGCCCGCGCTGTCGAACACGGGATGGTGGTAGACGAACCGCCGAAGCACCGTTCGCGGGTCGATCGCTTCGCTTGCGTTCAGCGTGACGTTGTAGATCGTCGGGCCCGGCAAGCCCTGCAGGATGTTCATGCAGTAGGTCACCGTGGCCCGCGATGCGGCGATGCGCGGCAGATGGTAGTTCCACGCCGCCCACGCGCGCTTGCGCCTGGGCAACAGGCGCATGTCGGTGTGCAGCACGACGTCGTTCTCTTGCCAGGGAATGGCGCCGAGCACGGCACGCTCCGTGTCGGTCGGGTCGGCGAGCAGGCGCAGCGCCTGGTCGCTGTGCGCGGCGACGACGGCGCCGTCGAAGCGTTCGGCCGGCTGGCCTGGCACCTGCACGATCACGCCGTCTGCCGCGCGCCGAAGGGACACGACGGGCGACGCCATGCGGATGCGGTTGGCGAACGGCGTGCTCAGCGGACCGAGGTAGGTCTTGGACCCCCCCACCACCGAGAACCACTGCGGCCGGCCTTTCACCTGCAGCATGCCATGGTGGTCGAAGAAGCGGACGAAGAAGCGCGCGGGCATCGCCATGAGCCGCTGCGGCTCGGCCGACCAGATCGCAGCCATCATCGGCACGAGGTAGTGCTCGGCGAATGCGGTGTGAAAGCCGCCCGTGCGCAGCACGTCGCGCAGCGTCGCCTCTCCATGCGCGAAGTCGCGCGCCTTCTCGTGGAAACGCACGATGTCGCGCAGCATGCCCCAGAAGCTCGGGCGCAGCAGGTTGCGCCGTTGTGCGAAGAGTTGGTTGAACGAGCCACCGTTGTACTCGAGGCCCGTGCGTTCGCAGCGCACGCTGAAGCTCATCGTCGACGGTCGCAAGGCGACGCCGAGGCGCGCGAGCAGTGCTGTAAAGCTCGGATACGCGCGGTCGTTGCAGACGATGAACCCCGTGTCGATGGCGAAGGGCCCGCCCGGGCCGGGCACTTCGACCGTGTGCGTGTGACCGCCGATGCGGCCTTCCGCCTCGAAGACGACGACATCGTGCGAGCGGCACAAGCGCTCGGCCGCGAGCAGCCCCGCGATGCCCGTGCCGACGACGCAGAGGCGTTTCCGGCCGGAGCCCAGGAACGCAGCCGCGCGCGTCATCCGCGCAACCGACGGTCGCTTCTGCGCGCACGCAGCGGCAGCGGTCGCAAGTCGCCGACAAGACCGGTCGCGGCGAGGGCGCGCAACACGTACCAGGTGATGTCGACCTCCCACCAACGGAAACCCTGCCGCACCGTGCCGGGGCACCAATGATGGTTGTTGTGCCAACCCTCGCCGAGCGTCAGCAGTGCCAGCACGAACGAATTGCGACTGTGGTCGCGCGTCGGCCACACGGCGCGACCGAGCAAGTGCCCGAGGCTGTTGACCGACGATGTCAGGTGGAACAGCAGCGTGGTCGAGACGCAGAAACCCCAGACCGCCATCTGCATGGCGCTGGTGCCGAGTTCGGGCGCGTACGCTTCGAGCAGGCCACCGAGTGCGAGCAGTGCGGCGAGCAACGCAAGCGGAACGACGAGGTCGTAGCGGTCCAGCCAGCGCAGCTCCGGGTAGATCGCGAAGTCCCGCACCTGGTCGAGGTCCGTCGCGAAGTTGGCGGGTGCTGCGAACCACCCCACGTGCGACCACAGGAAGCCATGCGTGTGCGGCGAGTGCACATCGTGCGCCGTGTCGGCGTGGCGATGGTGCTGGCGATGGTGCGCCGCCCACCACAAGGGACCCCGCTGCACCGCCGCGGCACCGAGCAGCGCCCCCAGGAACTGCACGCCCCGCCCCGTGCGAAACGAGCGGTGCGAGAAGTAGCGGTGGTAGAAGGCCGTGATGGCGAACATGCGGACGAGGTAGAGTCCGGCAGAGGCGACGAGCGCGATGGGGCTCCACCCGACGAACACGACGAGCAAGCAGGCCACGTGCATGACGAGGAACGGCCAGATGCGTCCCCACGC
>JAYUCN010000886.1:0-7428 GCA_043740335.1 Planctomycetota bacterium | reverse complement strand
GTTCTGCGTCGCCAGCACGAAGAACGGCAGGGGCAACGGGTAGGTCTCACCGCCGTAGGTCACCGACCGCTCCTGCATCGCCTCGAGCAGCGCTGCCTGCGTCTTCGGCGGTGTCCTGTTGATCTCATCGGCGAGCAGCAGCTCCGTGAAGATCGGGCCGCGACTCAGCGAGAACCTGCTGCTCTGGAAGTCGAACAGGCTGGTGCCGAGCACGTCGGCCGGCATCAGGTCCGGCGTGAACTGGATGCGGCGGAACTCGAGCCGCAGCGACCGGGCGGTGGCGCGCGCGAGCAGCGTCTTGGCCGTGCCCGGCACGCCTTCGAGCAGCACGTGGCCGGCGGCGAGCCAGGCGGCGAACAGCAGGTCGACACTCGCGTCCTGCCCCATGACGACGCGGCCGATCTGGGTGCGCATGCGGACGGCGACCTCGGCGATCTCAGTGCACAACATGCAGCATCTCCTCGGTCATCGTGCGAACTCTCTGGGCGGTGACGGTGGCCTGATTCGGCGTCAGCGTGTCCGCCGAGCATTCCAGCAATGCTGTCAGCTCTGCGCGCGCAGCGCCATCGTGCAACCTGCTCAGCAGCCAGTCTCGATACTGTTCGTCGGACAGGCCTTTCTGCGCATGCAGGCGTTCGGCGGCATCGCGGACCCGGTGGCGGCAGTAGCGGCGCAGCGACGGGCCGTGGTGACCGCCGCGACGCAGCAGCGCCGCGATGTTGTCGATGAGGAACGCCTTGCCCGCAGCGGTCGCGGCCGGTGCTTGCAGCGCGCGACCGAAGCGACCGTGCGCGGTCCAGAGCGTGAGGGCGAGCAGCAGCAACAGGTGCGATGGCACCAGCACGAGCGGGAACTCGCCCGCCGCCGTCCAGATGCTCGGCTCGTAGATGTGGCCGTGCATCGTCTCGTCGAACACGATGGTGCCGTCGTGGCGCAGGTGCTCCAGCACCGCGAGCACGAGCTCGGCGTTGGCGCCTTGATGCAGACCGTGGTTGGCGATGAGGTCGGGATCGCTGAGCACGTAGACCGTGTCCCGGCGGCCGAGCAGGATGCCCTGCTCGCACGTGACGAGCGGCTCGAGCGATCCCTGATGGTCGTCGAGCAACTGCACCAGCCCGGGCATCGTCGGCGCCGGCCATTCGTTCTCCGTGCGCCAACCGGTCGCGGCGGCGACGCGCACGATCCGTGGCGGCCGGTCCGGCCAGTCGATGACCTGCTCGAGCACGGCACGGACCTCCGACTCCACCAGCGGATCGACTTGCTTCACCCAGTCCGGCTGCTCGGGATCGATGCGCCCTCGGCGTTTCGGCAGCACAACGAGCGTTCGCGCCGATGCTTGGACCATGGTCGCGAGCCGCTTCGTGTCCCGTGCTCGCGGCGGACGCGGTTCGGCCAGCACGAGCACGCCGCACTCGCCGACCGCGGTCGTGCGGCGCGTCTGCAGTACGGGCAGGCCAAGATCCCGCAGCAGCTGCAACAGGCCGAAGTGCCCGATCGCGGAACGGCTGTAGCCATCGGCATCGACGCTGTGCACGCGGTGGCTCGCTCCCGGCGAGAGCAGCAGCACGAACGCCGCGACCAGCGACAGCAACGCCACGGCCCCGACCACGCGCGCGCCGCGCGGCGAGAACTCCGCTACGGCGATGGGGTACACTGCGCCTCCCACTCTTCGAAGTGCCGCACCGATTCTTCGTAGTGCTGGCGGGTGGCGGGGCGGCCGCCGAAGTGCAGCCATTCGACCGCCTGCACGAGCGGTGCAAGGGCCGCGGTCGGCACACGCTGCTGCGCCGCACCACGCAGCACTTCGCGGCCGGTCGCATGCACGGGCAGGACCCCCGTACGTCGGCTCAACGCGGCGAAGGCGTTCTGCAGCAGCGCATGGATGGCTGCCGCGAAGTCGCCGGCCTGGGCCAGTCGCGCGTGGTCCGGCAACAGGGGTTCGACTGCAGGCACCAAGGGAACGGCACCGGCGCGGAGGACCACGGGCTTCGCCACGGTCTCGCGCCGCGATCGCAGCGCGCGCACGATCATGACCACGAGCACGGCGGTGGCGGTGGCCACCGCGAGCCACAGCACGAACTCGGCGAGGTTCGCCGGCGCCCTGAGGTCGGGCAAGCGGGGCAAGCGATGCACCACGTCCGGTTCGTCGCGGGACGCCGACCGCGACCCCGAGGGTTTCGGTGGCTTCGGCACGGGTCGTTCCTCGGCCGGTCCTGGGTCATCAGGCAGCGACGTCTGGCACCGCGTGTCCGCGAGCGTGCGGTGGGCGCGCGTGCGCAACGCTTCGCGGCCCGCGTTCGTGCCATCCGGCGACTGGGCCTGACCGATCAGGGCCAGCGTCAGGAACAGGCACGGCAGGATCCCCCGAAGAAGGTGCATGGCGGCAACGTCGTGCGCGGCACCCTATCGGCAGCAGGGCACAATGCAACTTCCGCGCAACCCCAAGGCTTGCCATCGGGCCCTGCACGAGCGAGCATGGGCCCGTTCCACTCCCCGAGGAGAGTCCTGTGGCAACGCATCCCTACTCACTGCCCGTCGGCGGCCTGGTCGGACAGACGATCGGCGTCTACCTGCGCAACCTGATCCCGTTCACCATGCTCGGCGCCCTCGTGCTGTCGCCGTGGATCGCTCTGCGCATCGCCATCGGCGATGCCGATGCGAGCAATGGCCCCCGGGCGCTGTCGCTGCTCGCCACGCTCGTGCAGGCGCTGCTGAGCTACATCCTCATCGGTGCCGTGACCTACGGCGTGGTGCAGCAACTGCGCGACCAGCCCGCGGGCATCGGCCTCGCCATCAGCCAGGGCCTGTCGTCGTTCCTGCGCGTGCTCGGCACGGCGTTCTTGTGCGGCATCCGCATCTTCCTGTGGAGCCTGCTGCTGTGGATCCCCGGCATCGTCGAGAACGTGAAGCTTTACGTCGCCATCCCCGCTGCCGTCATGGAGGGCAAGAGCAGCGGTGCCGCCGTGGAGCGCAGCAAGTCGCTCACGCGCGGATCGGGTTGGGCGATCTTCGGCGCCTGGCTGCTCATCTTCCTGATCTCGTTCGGGCTCGGCATGATCGGCTTCTTCGTGCTTCACAGCCGCAATTCGGACGTCGTCGCGCTACCACTGTGGCTCGAGATCGCCATCGCGCTGCTCGTGAACCCGTTCAGCGCGACGATGGCATCGGTCGCCTACTTCATGCTGCGGCAGGGCAAGGAGAACATCGACGCGACGAAGATCGCGGCCGTGTTCGACTGATCGCTCGCACGTCCCGCGCCCGAACGCGAAGGCCATGGTGCGCACCTGATAGGCGAAGCCATCGAAATGCTGCTGCAGCACGTCGGCGGGCACGTCATCGCTGCGCACGTCACGCCACCCGCGCCGGATCTCGTTCGTCGCGTACTCGCGCAGCTGCGGCGAGATCAGATCGGCACCGTCGGGCCGGAGCGATGTCGGGCCGCACGTCCGCGGTCGAACCGAGTGCCCACCCCACGGCCGCCCCGCCCAGCCCGACGCCGAGCGCGAACGCGATGCCTGCACGTGGCGCTGCCATGCGCGGACTCAGGAGGTGCCGGCGGCCTTGGCGTCGCGCGCCTTCTTGCGCCCACCGAAGATCTTCGCCAGCAACCCGCCGATGACGACGAGGCCGACGAGGATCGGCTTGATGGCCAGCTTGAGCAGCAGACCGAGCTTCGCGAACAGCCCCACCTTCACGGCGAGTCCACCCGCGATGAGGCCGCCGATGCCGTAGGCCGCGAGCTTGTCGGTGCTCGCATCGAAGTCGCTGTAGCGCTGGCCCGCGACGAACTCCGTCACAGCAAGCAGGTGCTTGCTGTGTTCGGCCACGAGTGTGAGCTGGTCGATGTCGCCCACACCGTTGACGACGAGATGCCCGGCGCGACCCAGCACGCGCACGTTGTAGTTGAGCGTGAGCCCGTCCTCCTCCCCGAACTTGAGCCTCGTCGCCCAGTACAGCTTGTGCTGCGCCTTGTCGTAGTGCGGCGGCTCGGCCCAGCCGAGCAGCTCGACACTGCCAAGCCCCGACTGCTTGCGGTCCTTGCTCTCCTCGACCGTGCTCTCCTTCATGTCGGCCAGCAACTGGTCGTAGTCGGGCGCTTCGTCGTCACCGACGTGACCTTCGTCGGCGTAGCTGTAGACCGCGAACGCATGCGACTCGGCGAAGTCCGGTGGGATCGCGACGCCGAGGATGGCCGGGCCCGGCTGGTTGCCGATGTCCTTCAAGAACCTGCGCCCAGCAGCGCCATCGAGGAACAACCACCCGTCGGTGAGCTGCACCTCGGCGACCGTGCCGACCTTCGCGGTGCCTTCGATGGGCTTGTACTTCGCCAGCATCTGCTTGCCGAACTGAGAAGGGTCCACGATCGCCCCGCCAGGCTCCTGCGCCTTCTTCTTCGGCGGCGTCTCGGCTTCCAGGGGTTTGGGCGTGCCGGACTGAGCTGGCGCCGACGCGACGATGGAAAGGGCCAGCAGACACGCGAGTGCATTGCTCCGCTTCATGTGCGCGGTTCTAACCGAGGTGCCGCGGCTCGCGAAAGCGGCTCACGCGAAGAAGTCGTTGCCCTTGTCGTCGACGACCATGAAGGCCGGGAAGTCCTTCACCTCGATCTTCCAGATCGACTCCATGCCGAGGTCTTGGTAGTCGAGCACTTCGACCTTCGTGATCGAGTCCTGAGCCAGGATCGCGGCCGGGCCGCCGATCGAGCCCAGATAGAAGCCCGTGTACTTCTTGCACGCGTCGGTCACGGCCTTGCTGCGGTTGCCCTTCGCGAGCATGACGAAGCTGCCGCCTGCTTGCTGGAACGCATCGACGTAGGCATCCATGCGTCCCGCCGTCGTCGGGCCGAACGAACCCGATGCCATGCCCTTCGGCGTCTTCGCGGGCCCCGCGTAGTAGACGACGTGGTCCTTGAGGTACTGCGGCAGACCCTGGCCCGCGTCGAGCCGTTCCTTCAGGCGCGCGTGCGCGATGTCGCGCGCGACGACCATCGGCCCCGTCAACGCAAAGCGCGTGCGGACCGGATACTTGCCGAGCGTCGTGCGGATCTCGGCCATCGGCCGCCGCAGATCGATCGGCACCACGGTGCCCGCGATCTGCTTCTCGTCGACCTCGGGCAGGAAGCGCGCGGGATTCGTCTCGAGCTGTTCGAGGAACACGCCGTCCTTGGTGATCTTGCCCTTCGCCTGACGATCGGCGCTGCACGACACGCCGATGCCGACGGGACAGCTCGCCCCGTGGCGCGGCAGCCGGATCACGCGCACGTCGTGGCAGAAGTACTTGCCGCCGAACTGCGCGCCGATGCCGTTCTTCTGCGTGATCGCGAGCACCTGCTGTTCGAGTTCGAGATCGCGGAAGGCGCGGCCTTTCGCATTGCCCGTGGTCGGCAGCGTGTCGAGGTAGCGCGCGCTCGCGAGCTTCACGACCTTGAGCGTGAACTCGGCCGACATGCCGCCGATCACGACGGCGAGGTGGTACGGCGGGCACGCGGCGGTGCCGAGCTTCTTCGTCTCCTTGTCGATCCACGCGAGCAGCGACTTCGGATTGAGCAGCGCCTTCGTCTCCTGGAACAGGAACGACTTGTTCGCCGAGCCGCCGCCCTTGGTGAGGAACAGGAAGCGATAGCTGTCACCCTGGTCGACGTAGAGTTCGATCTGTGCGGGCAGGTTGTCGCCCGTGTTGGTCTCTTCGTACATCGAGAGCGCGGCCATCTGCGAGTAGCGCAGGCTCGTCTCCGTGAACGTGCGGTGCACGCCCTCGCTGATCGCGACTTCGTCGTCGCCGGTAGTCCACACGTCCTGGCCCTTCTTGCCGATCACGATCGCGGTGCCCGTGTCCTGGCAACCGGGCAGCACCATGCCGGCCGAGACGTTCGCGTTCTTGAGGAGCTGCAGCGCGACGAAGCGGTCGTTGGGTGAAGCCTCTCTGTCTTCGAGGATGTTGCGCAGCTGCTGCAGGTGGCCGGGGCGCAGCAGGTGGCTGATGTCGCGCATCGCGGCGAACGTGAGCTTCGTGAGTGCTTGCGGCTCGATGCGCAGGATGCGGCGGCCGGCGACGTCGAGGGTGGCGACGTGGTCCTTCGTGAGCAGGCGGTACGGCGTGTCGTCGGGGCCGAGTTCGAAGATCGGTTGGAACGAGAACGGCATGGCCGCAGCTTCCCGGGGCGGCGGCGGGGTGTCCAGTGTGGCAGCGGGTAGAGTGGTCGGGGTCCTGTTCGCGGATCGATCGTGATGAGTGAAGAACCCGCAACTCCCGCCGAGCCAAGTGCGGCCGCGCCCACCGCAGGCAATGCCGGCATGCCGTTCCTGCTCGCGGCGATGACGCTGGCCACCGTGATGGCGTTCGACTCGGAAGCGATGGTCCTGCTGGTTGTGACGTGGTGTGTGGTCTGGGTGATCGCGGTGTGGGGCCCGTGGACGTCGACATGGTCGGACCTCGGCCGCCGTGTAGTGCTCGCTGTTGGCGCCGGCTGGATCGGGCTCTGGCTTGCACTGAGCTTGACCGTGAGACGAATGGAGACGGACGGCCCCGGACAGAGCCCCATCGATCTCGCTTGGGCCGGATGGCCTGCAGAGGTTCATGTCGGACTCGTACGACCTCTCCCTTCCCGCGTCCCTCCGCAGTCAGTCATCGCCGACATGGGCGTGCCCTGGTAGCGCGCGCATTCGAGCAGCGACTGGAGATCATTCCTTGCGGTCAACGCGCGCATCGCATCGACGTCATGGCCAAGGTCGTTGCGACCAGTGCAGCACCACAGCAACGCGGCGACGGGTACCACCAACAGAACGCAGCGAGCGAGGAAACCAATCCGAAGCCATGCCGAAGTCGCGGAAGCCCCATGGTTCCTGGCTTTGCCGGCAGTGGCAATCTTGTCCGAAGCGGTGGTAAGGGACACAGGCACGCGAAGGCGAGCGCGAAGCCAAGGCGGAGATCGACGAACAGGATCGCTGCTGGGCGCACGTCCGGCGTGCCAACCGTCCGTTCGCACGCACCGGTCTCGATCCGAGACCATGCGCCGCACCGGGTTCTGGTCCGGCCGGCCGCGGCCCGATGTACTGCGCATGTTGACAGCACGTCCCGAGCAGCGGATCCAGAGTGCCGCTCCCATGCCCGAGCGGCGCGCCGGCATGACCGGCATCGAGATCACGGCGGTGACCAGGCGGCAGAACTGGACCAGGCGGCTCCTGCCGATCGGACTCGCGGTCTGCGTCGTGGGACTCGGCTTGATGTCCGCGATCATCGCGACCCCTGGAACGCAGCGCGGTGCCTTGGAGTCGCCGTCGGCGAATGGGCTCGACGGTTCGCGCAGCGCTCTGCGCAGCATCAGGAACGGACACGACTGGATCGCCGCCGACCAGGTTGCCCGCATGCAATTGTGCGAGTCGCTGGCAAGCCGCCTCCCCGGTGGCCACGACGCCGAGTTCTACCGCG
>JAYUCN010000885.1:0-3056 GCA_043740335.1 Planctomycetota bacterium | reverse complement strand
CCGTGCAGCAGGTCGGAAGAGGCCGTTCTTTTCACAGTTTCGATGCTAGAAGACAGGGCTGTTTCCGCAATGCCGATGCTGGAAACCAGGGCTGAACTGCCCGCGCGTCCACGGGGCGTTCTTTCCCTGCCCGACCAGGCTCGTGCCGCGCTGCCTTGACCTTCAGCGACACGAACGACTTCACCATGCGGTGATTCACGCGAGGAGTTTGCGCACGACGCGCCCGCTCACGTCCGTGAGGCGATAGTCGCGACCCTGGAAGCGGAACGTGAGCCGCTCGTGGTCGACACCGAGCAGATGCAGCAGCGTCGCGTGCACGTCGTGCAGGTGCACGGGCTCTTCGACGACGTCGTAGCCGAGTTCGTCGGTGCGACCGAGCGTGAGGCCCGGCCGCATGCCGCCGCCCGCGAACCACATCGTGAACGCGCGCGGATTGTGGTCGCGACCGAGGTGCGTCTCGGCGCGCACTTCGCGCATCGGCGTGCGGCCGAACTCGCCGCCCCAGACGACGAGCGTCTCGTCGAGCAGGCCACGCTGTGCGAGGTCGAGCACGAGCGCCGCGGCGGCGCGGTCCGTCTGCGCGCACATCGAAGGCAGCCCGTGCAGCAGGTCGTCGCTGTTGTCGCTGCCGTGGTGATCCCAGCCGCGGTGGATCACCTGCACACACCGCACGCCGCGCTCGACGAGGCGCCGCGCCATGAGGCAGTTGTTGGCGAACGAACTCCGGCCCGGCTCGCTGCCGTAGAGACGGTGCACGTGTTCGGGCTCGGCCCCGAGATCGGCGAGTTCGGGCACGCTGCGCTGCATGCGGTGCGCGAGTTCGTAGGCGGCCGTGCGCGAACCGATCTCGGGATCGCCGAGCACTTCGCTGCGCTGCGCGTTGAGCCGTGCCAGCAGTTCGATGCCGCGCGTGCGCGCCGGGCCGTCGAACGTCGGCGGATCGGCGACGCACGGCACCATCTCGCCGCGCGTGCGCAGTTCGACGCCTTGCACGGTGGTCGGCAGGAACCCGCTCGACCAGCATGCCGAGCCCGCGCCAGGGTCGATCTTGCCCGAGACGAGCACGACGAAGCCCGGCAGATCGTTCGCGCTACAGCCGAGTCCGTGCAGGAGCCAGCTGCCGAGACTCGGCCGGCCGACCAGCGTGTGGCCCGTGTTGGCGAAGATCTGCGCGGGCCCGTGGTTGAAATGGTTCGTCTGCACCGACTTCACGAACGCGAGCCGATCGACGATCGCAGCCGTGTGCGGCAGCAGCTCCGACACTTCGGCGCCGCTGTCGCCGCGGCGGCGGAACCGGAACGGCGAGCCCAGCAGGTTCGGGCGGCCCTTCAGGAACGCGAAGCGCTGGCCGCGAAGCAGGTCTTCGGGCACGGGCTGGCCGTCGTGCCGGCGCAGCATCGGCTTGTCGTCGAACAGATCGAGCGACGACGGCGCGCCCGCCATGAAGAGCTGGATGATCGCGCGCGCGCGCGGCGCGTGATGCGGCGCGCGTTCGACGGGGTTGCCGGTTCCGCCGGGACAGGCCGCCACGAGACGACCACCGAGTGCCAGGCCCGTGGTGGCGAGGAAGTCGCGGCGACTCGCACGATCGAAGAACGCGTTCATCCGCGGCACATCGTTTCGTCGAGGTTGAGCAGGACCGTGGCGAGGCGCAGCCACGCACGCTCCGGCGGTTCTCTGCGCAGCGCTGCGAGCAGCAGGTCGAGTTCCGGCACGGTCGGCGTGCGCGCCGTGCAGAGACGGAAGCCGAACGCGAGCCGATCGCGGTCGTCGCCCGCGTGCTGCGCCATGCGTTCGCCGAGTGCGGCAGCAGCCGCCTGCGCAGTCGGATCGTTGAGCCCCACGAGCGCCTGCAGCGGCGTGTTCGTGCGCTGCCGCCGCACCTGGCACTGCTCGCGCGACGGCGCGTCGAACAGCGCGAACGCGACGAACGGCGCCGTGCGCCTCCAGTACGTGTAGAGCCCGCGTCGCCACCGATCCTCGCCGTCACTCGTCGGCCACTTCATGTCGACCTTGTTGGTCGGCACGACGCCGCTCGTGTCGGCCTGCAGCGGATGCACGGGCGGGCCACCCATGCGCAGCGACAACAGGCCGCTGACCGCGAGCCAGGTGTCGCGGATGCGTTCGGCATCGAGGCGGAAGCGCGCGCCGCGCGCGAGCAGCCGATTCTGCGGATCGCGTTCGAGTTGCGCTGGTGTCGCCGCGGCATCGCGGCGGTAGGCGGCCGACAGCACGATCGTGCGCAGCAGCTGCTTCTGGCTCCAGTGCAGGCGCACGAACTCGGTCGCGAGCCAGTCGAGCAGGTCGAGGTGCAGCGGGGCTGTGGCCCGCCGCCCGAAGTCCTCCGGCGTGTCGACGAGCGGCATGCCGAACAACTGGTCCCATAGTCGATTCACGGCGACGCGCGCCGTCAGCGGATTGTCCGGCGCACAGAGCCAGCGCGCGAGCGACCGGCGGTTCGGCAAGACACCGTTGGGCCACGCGTGCAGCGCCGCCGGCACGTGGGCACCCACGAGGTCGCCCTTCTGGTCGTAGGCGCCGCGCACACGCAGATGCGTGATCGGCAATGCACCGGGCCGTTCCGTGAGCACGAGCGTCTTCGCCTGGTCCTCGGCGCGCACGAGCACGGTCTCGTCCTGCGTCTCGAAGAACGCGACGAGCCCGTAGAAGTCCGTCTGCAGGATCGGATCGAACTTGTGGTCGTGGCACTGTGCGCACTGGAACGTGCTGCCGAGCCACACTGTCGCCGTCGTGCTCGCTCGATCGAGCAGGCGCTCCCACCGGGCTTCGTCAGGATCGACGCCGCCTTCGTCGTTCAGCATCGTGTTGCGATGGAACCCGGTGGCGATGCGCGTGCGTTCGTCGGCGTCGGGCAGCAGGTCGCCGGCGAGTTGTTCCTGCGTGAAGCGGTCGAACGGCAGGTCGCGGTTGAGCGCGTCGACAACCCAGTCCCGGTACGGCCACATCGGGCGCGCCTTGTCGAAGTTGCAGCCATCGCTGTCGCCGTAGCGCGCAAGGTCGAGCCACGGCGACGCCCAGCGTTCGCCGTAGTGCGG
>JAYUCN010000884.1:0-7436 GCA_043740335.1 Planctomycetota bacterium | reverse complement strand
CGATGTTCGACTTCGACAACCCGTTCCAACACGCCTTCCCACAGGCTGTGCCAGCCGAACGCCCGGTCGACGCCGCGGCCGGCGAATTCGAGACCGCGCGCGTGGTGCCCGGCAGCTACCGCCTGCGCGTGTTCGATCCCGTCTCGCTCGACCTGATGCTGACCGACGCCATCCGCACGGGCCAGACGGACGTCGTGCTGCGCATGCTCGACCGCGGACGCTGGCCAGCACTGAACGGGCTCGTCGTCGACCGCCGCGGCGCGCCCGTTCCCGGTGCCGACTGGATCGTCGAACGCGACGACCCGTTGCCCGCAGCCACCGAGCCCATGAACGGCGGCTGGCACAACGCCACGGCCACTGGTCGCATCGAACACCCGCCCCTGTCGCGCGACGTACACACGCTCTGCGTGAAGGCGGCCGGCATGGCCGAATGGGTGAAGTTCAAGATCGCGGACCTTGCGCACGCCGACTTCCGTGTCGTCGTCCCGCTCGGTTGCCAGGCACGCATCGAAATCGGTGGCGCCTGGGGCAACATCGACACGGTCGGTCTCGTCGACCTCGCCGGTGCCCGTTCTCCCGTCGTCATCACGCATGGCAACGTCGCCTGGGGCACGCGCGACATCCCGATCCACGACGGTCGCTCGCAGACCTTCACGGCGCTCGATGACTGTGTCGAACTGCTGCTGTTCCGCGGCGGCAACCTGGTGGGACGCATGCCGATCGCGCTGCGACCGGGCGAGATGAACGTGCTGAGACCGTAACGTTGCTCGGCCCGCCGAAGCTCAGCGGCTCTGCCGACCCAGCACCTCCAGCACGGCCGTCATGAACTCGGGCAGGTCGTCAGGCTTGCGCGACGACACATGGTGCGCATCGACGACCACGGCCGCGTCGCGGAACAACGCACCCGCGTTCACGAGATCGTCGCGAATGCCGAGCGAGCCCGTGTAGGCGCGGCCGCGCACGATGCCCGCCGAGATGCAGACCCAACCACCGTGGCAAATGCTCGCCACGAGCTGGCCCGCATGGTCGAACGCGCGCACGAGGTCCAGCACGCGCACGTCGCGACGCAGCTTGTCGGGCATCCAGCCCCCCGGAATGACGAGGCCCGTGAACGCCGCGGCGTCGATGTCGTGCAGCGCGCGGTCGCTGACACACGGATAGCCGTGCTTGCCGCGATAGGTCGCACCGGCGGCCGCACCGGCCACGACGGGTGCATAGCCGGCCTCGCGCAGGCGCAGGCGCGGGTAGTGCAGTTCGAGGTCTTCGTACTCGTCGCCGACGAACAGAAGCACGGATTGGCTCATGGCCGGATTCTCGTAGCATGGCCCGCCGACAGCCAGCATGCAGAACCACCAGTTTGCTCTCGTCACCGCCATCGCGGTCGCTGCCACCGCCAGCAGCGCCGGGGCCCAGGCCGATCCCGCCGAATGGGCAACGTTCCAACACCTGCCGGCGGCCTCGCAGCAACGCGTCGCCGCCCAGATCGAGCAGGATCTGCCGGCGTCGCCGTTCCTGCGCTCGCTGCGCGTCTGCATCGAGGACAGCGGCAAGCCATCCAGCGAACGTACGAAGCACCTCGCGGAACGGCATGGCAAGCGCGTCGTCGCCGAGTCCACCATGGACACGCCCATGCCGATGACGGTGTCGTACGTGTTCGGCTTCGGCACGATCGAACAGCTGCACACACGAACCGAGTCCAAGAGCGAGTCCAGGAAGAAGGGCGAGGACGTGGACCGCACCGCCGAAGAACGCGCAACCTCCGTGCACCAGGCGCTGCTCGGCATGGCACCGGGCACCGACCGTGCCCTCGCTGCGCTCATGCATCGGCTCGACCACGACCCGCGCGGCGACCAGTTCGCGGCGTTCCTGCACGCGTGGCGCAACGGCGACGAGTCCTTCTACGAAGCGCTCGATCGCACCGCGGGCACCAAGGACAGCGTCTTCTTCTACGACGCGATGCTCGGCGACTTCACCGCCCAGTTCGGCAACGGTGACGCCGCGGCGACGCGTGCGCTGCGCAGCAGCCTGAAGGCGGCCCACGACGCGCTGCACGATGCCTTCCTCGCCTACCGCCAGTACCGCGGTTTCCGCGAAGCCGTCGCGTGGTCGCTCGTGCTGCCGCCTGACCGACCGCTGCCGCAGCGGCTGCAGCGCTACGAAGCCGCCGCCGCGGGCAGCTACTCACTGCGCCAGCAGGTCGTCATGGTGTGCCACCTGTTCGACGACGACCTGCAGCGCGTCGTCGACGAGATCGTGCGCACGGCACCGGCCCTCGGCGAGCCCATCTGGAGCAGCCCCTACGATCCCTACCCGGCGTGGAACGCGCTGTTCGCCACGCTGCTGCCGGCCATGATCGAGGCAGCGACAACGAGCGACGCGTTCCTGCAGAAGGCCATCGCTCAGCGTACGGAAGCAGCGAGCACGATCGCGACCACCGCACGCGGCCTCGTCGAGGAGCAGGCGAAGGCGCCCACCGACAACGGCCACCACTGACGGCCGGCGCGGCTGCCGTCACGCCTGCCGCATCTCGCGCTTCATCTCCTTGTCCTTCAAGTGCTGCCGCTTGTCGTGCAGCTTGCGGCCGCGACCGACGCCGATCGTCACCTTCGCGAACCCGCGCGAACCGAAGTAGACGCGCAGCGGGATGAGGGTGAGCCCCTTCACGAGCGACTTCTCGCGCAGCTTCTTGAGTTCGCGGCTGTGCAGGAGGCACTTGCGCCGGCGCTTGGGTTCGTGGTTCTGGAGGTTGCCGTGGCTGTACTCGGGAATGTTCGCGCTGATGAGCCACAGCTCGTCGCCCTCGATGCGCGCGTAGGCTTCGTCGAGGCTGATCTTGCCCTGACGCAGCACCTTGACCTCGGTGCCGCGCAGCACGAGCCCGGCCTCGAAGCGATCGAGGATCTCGTACTGGAAGCGGGCCTTCTTGTTCTCGCCGACGAGCACGTCGGTCGAGGCTTCGGCGTTCCTGGAGCCCGGCTTCGACATGGCGTTCTGGCTACGGGATCGCTGGCGGATTCGCAAGCATCGGGGGCAGCGCCGGCTCGGCTGCACTGGAAAGGCGGACATGCCGCTTGCATCGCTGCGGCTGGTCGGTAGCTTCCCCGTCCCCCACTTGTTGCCCAGGTGGCGGAATTGGCAGACGCACTAGGTTCAGGTCCTAGCGGGAGTAACATCCCTTGGAGGTTCAAGTCCTCTCCTGGGCACCAGTTTGCTTTTGCTGCCGCAACGCGGAAGCAACCAACCAGCGAAGCAGAGCAAGCCGCGCCGCTGCGGCAGCCCTTGGTGGGTTCCCTTTCTCCTCGCTGGTTCGCGGTGCGGGTGTGGCCCGCGTGCCGATGGCTGGCCTGCTGTAGCTTGGTGCCGCGATGAACCCCAGTGCTGTCACACCTGCCCCGCGCAGCGAGCAGAACCGCGATGTGCCGGTCGCGCGCGCTGGTGAGTTCGCGCCCCTGCGGATCGGTGCGATCGTGGTCGATCCGCCTGTGGTGCTGGCACCGATGGCTGGCATCACGAACGCGCCGTTCCGCACGCTGTGCCGCCGGTTCTCGGCTGACCGCTGCCTCTACGTGAGCGAGATGATCACGGCACGCGCGTTCCTCGAGCGTCACGAGCGAACGCTCAAGCTTGCGTCGTTCGGTGCCGACGAAGTGACGCGCAAGAGCATCCAGCTCTACGGCACCAACCCCGACACGCTGGCGCAGGCGACGAGGATGCTGGTCGAGGAATGGGGCGTGCACCACATCGACATGAACTTCGGCTGCCCGGTGCGCAAGGTGACCGCGGCCGGCGGTGGTGCAGCGATCCCAGTGCGCCCGCGGCTGCTCCAGAAGATCGTGCGCAGTGTCGTGCAGAGTGCGGGGGCGGTGCCCGTCACGATCAAGTTCCGGAAGGGCATCGACGATTCGCTGCTGACGTTCCTCGACGCCGGGGCCATCGGCGAAGGCGAGGGTGCGAAGGCCGTGGCGCTGCATGCGCGCACGGCGGCGCAGCTCTATTCGGGGCAGGCCGACTGGGGAGCGATCGCGACGCTCAAGGAGCACGTGCGCACGATCCCCGTGCTCGGCAACGGCGACGTGTTCGAATGCTGGGACGCGCTTCGCATGCTGCGCCAGACCGGCTGCGACGGCGTCGTCGTCGGCCGCGGCTGCCTCGGCCGGCCGTGGTTGTTCGGCGAACTGTGCGCGGTGCTCACGGGTCAGGAACCGAAGGCCCCGCCCGACCTCGGTGGGGTGCTCGACACGCTGCGCGAACACGCGCGGCTGCTCGTCGCGTTCTTCGGCGAGAAGCATGGCATGCAGCAGATCCGCAAGTTCACAGGCTGGTACCTGAAGGGCTTCCCCGGTTGCAAACGCCGCCTGCCGGAGCTGCACCTCGTCAAGACGCTGGCCGAACTCGAAGCGCTGCTGGCGGACGTGCCGCGCGACGTGCCGTATCCGGAGATCGCGCTGCGCGCGCGCCGCTGCAAGGATGGGAGTACGCAGACGGTGTCGCTGCCCGAGGGGTTCCTGGCGGCGCGCGACGAGGACCTCTGCATCGAGGACCCCGAGCACCTCGACGGCGGCTGAGCGGCCCGGCGTCGGCCTACGGCTGGCGCTCGGCGTCTTCGGCGACGAGCGCCGCCAACCGGCGCCCGTAGTCGGTGAGCACTTCGGCCACGATCGCGACCGCTGCCGGGTCGGCGTGACCATCCGCGGCGAGCAGTTCCAACGTCTCTTCGGCGCCGCCGCGCAGAGCCTCGTCGAGGCAAGCACGAACGCGTGCACCGGGCCAGCTGCCAGCGCGACGAGCGGCCAGCAGATTCTGCGCCGACAACAGCCGGCCCAGAAACGCCGGAGCCGGTTCGCCATCGAGCATTTCGGCGAACTCGTGGCCGATCACATCCTCGCCAAGCTCGAGCAGGCCACGAGTGCGGGCCAGCACGCGCTCGCGCAGGAGCCGCAAAGCCACCATGGCACCGTGCACGACGGTCACACGGTCGGCCGCGGGGGGAGTCGAGGCCTGCGGTCGTGACTGGGACCGCGGCGGCGTCCCCCCGTTGGCGCGTCCCGCGAACCCGCCCGGGGCATTCACGGGGCTGGTGCTGCGCACGGGAGAATCGGCCATGATCGGGTCCTCGATTCTCATTCTCGGACACGCGCGGCGCGGCTTGAGGAGCGTCCCTGACGGCGCCCCTGCAACACTGCGAGCCCGACGCGCTACCATCCTGCGATGGCGCCCTGGTGCCAGTGCACCACCACCCTCCGCTTCCCAACCCACATGCCATCCATGCTGCTACGCACCGCGATCTCTGTCCTCACTGCCACCGCTGCGCTGTTCGCCCAGAACGACTTCAACTACGACAAGCTGACGTCGGGCCGACTCAACGGCCCGTTGAGCCTCCAGGTCAGCGCTGCACCGCCCAACGCCATAGCCCTGTTCCTGGTGTCCTACAACGCCGGACCGACGCCGCTCATCCTGCTCGACGGCGTCGACACGCGCAGCGTGCAGGTCGGCACCGACCTGCTGAGCTCGCTGTCGTTCCAGCTCACGAGCCCGACCGGTGGCGCCCTCTATTCGCTGCTGCTGCCTAACGATCCGACCCTCAACAACATCGTGCTGCACTGGCAAACGGCGATGTTGCTGCTGGGGGCGACCTTCCTCGGTCAGATCAGCAACGACATCGTCACCCAGACGGGCGTGCAGGACACCGACGTGCCGGCCCCGGCCACGCTCGTCAACCCGCGCGCGTTCGCCGCGAGCTTCTTCGACCGCAACAACAATGCGGGCCAGGGCGACGTGCTCATCGCCGGCGGTGGTGCCGGCACCCTGACGGCTGCCACGGGCCTCGCCTCGACCGAACTGTGGGACTTCCGGCACATGCAACGCGTGGCCGGTCCGAACATGACGACGTCGCGCGCGCTGCACCTCGCGGTGACCCTCAGCGACAACCGCGTGCTCGTGATCGGCGGCGCCGACGCGACGGGCGTCGTGCTGAGTTCCTGCGAGATCTACGACCCGACCACGAACACCTTCGCGGCGACGGGCAGCATGGCGATCCCGCGCATTCTGCAAGGCGCCTGCCTGCTCGCCGACGGCCGCGTCATGGTTGCCGGCGGCACCTCGACGCTGCAACCCGACGTCACCGCGGCCATCACCAACACCCAGGCCACCGTCGAGATCTGGAGCCCGATGACGGGCATGTGGACAGCGGCCAACCCGCTCGGCGGCGCGCGGCTCGCACCGGCCCTCACGCGTTTGTCGAACAACCAGATCATGGTCTCGGGCGGCGTGCAGGTGACCATCTTCTTCGGCATCCCGATCGCCGCGGTCAGCACGACGGCGGTGCAGCGATGGAACCCGGCCACGAGCGCCTGGACCGCGGGCGCGAGCATGGCTCAAGGCCGCGCCGGCCACCAGTACAACCAGGTCACGCTGGCCGACGGCCGCGTGCTCATGACGGGCGGCGTCAACGTGCCGAGCCTGCTCGGCGCAACCACGGCCGCACCCATCAATGGTGCGGAAGCCTACAACCCGACGACCAACACCTGGGCCACCTACAACATGCCGAACGCGCGCGCGCTGCACAGCGCGACCCGCCTCGCCGATGGCCGCGTCGTCGTCTGCGGCGGCAGTCAGGGCACCTTGCTGGCGCCCGTGTCGATCGCCTTCGTCGACGTCTTCAATCCGACGACGAACACGTGGTCGGCGGCGCCTTCGCTGTCCGGCCCGCTCGCGAGCCACGCCGCCGAACTGCTGCCCGATGGCACGCTCGTGCTGTTCGGTGGCCAGGGTGCTGCAGCGACGGTCAACACGATCGAGACGCTGCGCTTCTGACAACGGCTGGCGAACTACCGACCCGACCAGTACACCCGGCCCGCCGCTGGCACCTCGCTCGCGGTTGGCAACGGAGTTGGCTTGCCCCGCCTGTCGACGAGGACGCGCTGGTTCTTGCTCTGGATCGCGTGCGCCGCGTTGCTCGTCGTGCGTGCGAGCAGCCGACGCGAATCGCGCGGCGTCATCCTCGATCACCTCGAGTTCGGCCGGCGGCTGTTGCACGGCGACAACGTCTACGGCCCGTGGCAGTCGGATCCCGGAGCTTCGCTGCGGCCGCTGCACGCGCCGTACCCGCCGTCGTTCGGCTTGTTGACCGCGCCGTTCGCCATCGTCGCGGACACCTTCGGCCTGCAGACGGCGCGGGCGCTGTGGGCGCTGCTGCAGATCGTCTGCCTCGCCGCGGCAGCCCTCGTGCTGCGGCGGCGCACGATCGCGCGCGCGCCACCGGATGCGACCAGCTACTGGCACTGGCTGTGGCTCGGCATGTTCCTGCTCTGCCTGCGCTTCCTGCTGCGCGACACGCACGGCGGCGGCGGCAACGTCATCAACCTCGCCTTGTGCCTGCTCGCGTTCGACGACGCCGAACGCGGCAGAGAGCACCGGGCGGGGCTATGGCTCGGGCT
>JAYUCN010000883.1:0-3064 GCA_043740335.1 Planctomycetota bacterium | reverse complement strand
ATGCGGCCGGGCGGGATGCCGCGCAGTTCGAAGGTGCCGTCGGCGGCCTGCCACTCGCGCCAATTGCCGTCCATGCCGCGGTCCATCATGGTCTGGCCCTCGGCCATCTGCATGGTGCCTTCGCGCATGCCGCGGCCACCGCCGTTGGCCCACGGCGGACCACCGTTGTTGTCATCGGTTGCACGCGGTCGACCGCGACCGCGGTCCGCACGTGCACCGGCGACTCCGACCGCACCGCCGTCGGCCTTGGCCTCTTCGGGCTTCGGAATATCGCTCGTGCGCGTGTCGACGCGGAAGCGCGTGAGCGGCTGATCGCCGATGAGGACCTTGCCGCGCACGACGGCACCGCGGCGCACCTCGACCGTGAGGTTCGGTTCGTCGAGCTTGACGCCGAACTTCATCGCCGTCGTGTAGCCGGGCTTGCTCGCCTGCACGACGAGGCGTTCGCCCGTGAGCCCCTTCGCCTCGAACCGGCCGTCTTTGCCCGTGGTCGCCTCGACGCGGCGGATCTTCAGCATCATCTTGAGGAACTGCGGATCGTTCGGCCGCTCGAACGGCCGCACCTCGACGGCGGCACCGGCGACCGGTTGCTGCTGGTCGTCGACGACCATGCCGCGCACCGTGGCGCCTTCGCCAAGTTGCAGCAGGAGGTCTTCGTAGACGCCACCGTCGACGACCGCGAGTTCTTCGATGTTGCTCGGCGCCAGATCGTGCGCGGCGGCCACGAAGGCGACGCGGCCCGCGGCGACGTGCTCGATGCGGAAGCGCCCTTCGCTGTCGGTGACGATCGGCTCAGCGCGACCATCGGCGGAGAACAGCACGCGGCTGATGTCGAGGTAGACCATCGCGACGTTGGCGACGACGACCGGCTGACCCTGGCCATCGACGACGCGACCGGCGACGGTCGCACCCTGATGCCCACGCAGCGTGACTTCGGTGACCTGGCTCGGCCGCACTTCGAGGCCGTGCGCTTCCTCGAGCGCCATCTGTGGCGCCGAGGCCGCCACCGTGTACCCCTGTCCCGCCGGCACGCCGGGCAGATCGAAGCGACCCTGCGCGTCGGTGACGGTCTCGAGCCAGCGATACTGCCGTTCGGTGAGCTGACCGAGGAAGGCGTTGAGCCCCGGTCGCACACTCACGTGGGCACCGGCTGCAGGGCCGCCGTCGGCGCCGAGCACGATGCCGCGCACGCGGCCGCCGGGGGACGCGCGCAGTTCGATGCCGTCGTGGATCTCGCCGAGCGCGAGCCGCGCCGTGCCTGGGGTGCGCACGAACCAACCATCGCTGCGCCCATCGAGGAAGACGCGCCCGGCGGCGAGGCCCTTGATCTCGAAGGTGCCGTCGGGATTGCTCACCGCATGGCCGAGCTCGCGGCGCGGCGCGCGCGTCTCGACGAACATGCCCTGCTGGAACAAGCCGCGGAAGCGCGCGAGGAGCGGTTCGATCGACGGCTCGTCCTTGACGGCGATGACTTCGATGCCGCCGAGCGGCTGGCCCGTATGCGCATCGAGCACGATGCCGCGCACGCCCGTGTCGCGGATGCCGCCCGCGATCTGCTCGCGCGTGCCTTCCCCCACTGCCGCGGTCGCGGCAGCAGCCGCGTTGTCCAGATCCCCGGCCACGGCCCCCGCGCCGGCCTCGCCCGTGCGGTCGGAACCGTTCGCCAACGGTTTCAGGTCGGGGTCCCTGCCAAACGCGAAGAAGAGGCCGAGGGCGACCAGGAGGGCGATGACGACACCAGCGATGGTGGCGGTGGTTCGATGCTGCATGGGAAGGTCGCCGCGCGGCGGCGGCAGAGTTGGCGGCACGAGGCCGGTCGGGGACGGTCAACTGTCGGGGTTCGACGCCGCCGGCACGCCAGGGATGCTGGACTCCCGGCAGGCGTCACGCCGGCACCGCCGGCAGTTCGATCTGAAAGACCGTCTCGCCGGGCACCGACCGCACGAGCCGGATCGTGCCGCCGTGCGCCTCGACGAGGCGACGGCAGATGGCGAGCCCGAGCCCCGTGCCCGAGGACTTGGTAGTGAAGTAGGGTTCGAACAGGCGCCCGCGCACGGTCTCGGGCACGCCGGGGCCATCGTCGACGACCGCGACGACGACCTTGCCAGCCTCGGCGTGCGAAGCAAATCGCACGCGGACTCCAGCCGGCGCTGCCTCGTGGGCGTTCTGCACGAGGTTGACGAACACGCGGGCCAGCGCATTGCCATCGATGGCGACGCGCGCCGATGGCGCACCGGCTGCGAAGTGCACAAGGACGGGCTTGCCGGCGAACAGATCCCCGCATTGCTCGCACAGTTCGCCGAGCCAGTCATCGAACCGCAGCTGGCTGCGCGCCGCCGGCGCCACGCCCGCGAAGGCGCGGAAGTCGGTGGCGATGCGATCGAGCGCCTGCGTCTGCTCGAGCACGGTGCGCGCGAGCCGCTCGGCGACGACGTCGGCGCGCGGGTCGTTCTCGGCGCGCGCACGCTGCAGCAGCTGTGCTGCCATGCGCATCGGCTGCAGCGGATTCTTGACCTCGTGCGCGACCTGCCGCGCCATCTCGGCCCAGGCCTGGTCGCGTTCCGCGGCGGCGAGCTGAACGCGACCCGCCGCGAGCTCCGACGCCATCTGGTTGAACGAACCTGCCAGCTCACCGAGTTCGGGCCCGCCGCGCGCCGGCACCGACACCGCCAGATCGCCGACGGCGATGCGCCGCGTGGCGGCGACGAGGGCGCGCACGGGTGCCACGATCGCGCGCGAGGCGACCAGGGACCACAACACCAGCACGGCGATCGTGACGAAGATCGCGATCAGCAGGACCTGCTCGAACGCATCACTTGCCGCGAACAGCTCCGCTTCGGGCACGATCACGCCGACGACCAACTGGCGTGTCGTCCCCAGTTCGCACGGGGCGAAGCCCACGCGCCACTGCGAACCGTCCGCCGCCGTGAAGGCAGAACGACCTGGACTGTCCACCGCCGTGAGTTGCGCCGCGAGCGAGGCGGGCTGCAAAGGGAGCCCATAGCAACTGCGGTCGGTGTGAGCCTGCACGATGCCGTTGCCGCCCAGGAGGAACACGGCCGCC
>JAYUCN010000882.1:0-3064 GCA_043740335.1 Planctomycetota bacterium | reverse complement strand
CCATCGTTTTGGGCTCATCGCGTCGGCGGGAAAGCGTTCTTCCTCAACTACTACTACCAGGAACTCATGGTCGTCGACACTGCCACGCTGAGCCTGGTCGCCAAGATGCCGTCGTCGTACGCCGCGATGTCGCCGTTCGAGTTCCTCGCCGAACTCTATGCGCTGCCCGACGACCTTGACGACCCGCTGCACAAGCACGTGCCCGCCGACGTCGCGGCGTGGCTCGACGGCAAGATCGGCAATCCCGAACCGAAGGCGCC
Organism: Planctomycetota bacterium; assembly: GCA_043740335.1. Lineage (GTDB taxonomy): Bacteria > Planctomycetota > UBA1135 > UBA1135 > UBA2386 > DASVAL01. Next base: position 2,804 of record JAYUCN010000882.1, on the reverse strand, counting down.
CAAAAAGACGGCGGCGAAGCCCGATGCGCCCCATCGGCCGGGACGCAAGAGCAAGAAGGCCTAGCCGCGGGCCGGAGGCCGGGCGCCCGGAGGCTTCAAGGCGCGTTGACAGGCTTCCTTCGTCGGTCATACTCCGGGTATGAAGACGGCAATCTCTGTCCCCGACGATGTCTTCGCTGATGCCGAGCGGTTGGCGAAGCGATTGAAGAAGTCCCGGAGCCAGCTCTACAGCCACGCTCTCCGCGAGTACGTCGCCCGCCACGCCGATGATCGGGTGACGGAGACGATCAACGAAGTCGTCTTGGCGGCTGGCGAAGCTCGGGACGAGTTCGCGCCGAAGGCTGCTCGACGAACGCTCAAGCGGGTCGACTGGTGATCGCGCAGGGTGAGATCTGGTGGGCCGACCTCGACGTCCCCACCGGATCAGAACCAGGCTTCCGTCGCCCAGTCATCGTCGTCCAATCCGATGCCTTCAACCGCAGTCGGATCTCGACGGTGCTGTGTGTGGCGTTGACCAGCAACCTCAAGTGGGCCGATGCTCCTGGGAACGTGCTGCTCGAAGCAAAGGCGACGGGGCTGGCGAAGAACTCGGTCGTGAACGTCTCGCAGCTTGTCACCCTCGACAGGGCTGTTCTCACGGAGCGAGTCGGACGCGTCTCGAGGGCCAAGCTGCAGCTGGTCATCGACGGGATCGAACTGGTGCTCGGCCGTTGACCGGTAGCCAGGCGCTCGAAGCCGGTGCGTCCTATCACCTGCGTTGAGACGTGCGCCCTCGCCACCGCCTACTTCGCCGTGAGCACCGCGCAGTCGACGCCGAAGTAGCAGTGCGGCGTATCGTTCGCGGCCGCGTGGCCGGTGACCGTGAACGTGAGCAGTGCCGGTTGCGCGAGGTCGCGCACACCGAGGTCGACTTCACGCACACCGAGCTTGCGGTCCGGGCCGCACCACAGATCGACAGCGTCGGCCACGGCAATCCCGTTCCAATCGATGCGCACGATGCCATAGTCCCAGCTCTGCGTGAGCCGCAGCACGACGCGGTACGCGCCGGGCTTTGGCGCCGCGAGGCGCAGCGTCACCGCGTCGCCCGCCTGCGTGGCCTTGACCCACAGGTGGTCGCCGCCGCTCCAGGCATCGCCGAGGTGCTGTCGTTCGATCTCGAGGCCATCACTCTTGTGCACGACCGGCCAAGCCTCGGCTTCGACGGCGCCGGCGAGCTTCGGCGCCGTCGGTTCGCGCAGTTCATACCCGAGGATGTCGACGCCGACGGTGCCGCCCTGTGGACAGGCGATCGACAGCTTGTGGGAACCCTCCTTCAACTCGACTGCGTCGACGACGAGATCTTCCCAGCGTTCGCCGTGCACACACGTGAGTGCCACGGTGTCCCCGTCGCCAACGCGCTGCACCTCGCCATCGACGAGCAACTGCACCGGCGGTGCATCCGGCCGCTGCTGGCAAGAGACACGCAGGCGATACGTGCCATCCGTGGCAACGGCGAACGGCAACTCGAGTCGTGCGCCCGCGGGCGCCGACCACTGCACCACCGCGCCACTGCGCGTCCACGCCGACGGCACCATCACGAAGCCACCCGCCGAAGCGACCCATGCACCCCACGGCGGCGACGCGGCGCTCCAGCTCTTCGCGTCGGCGGTGCTCGCGACGTCTTCGGTCCATGGCGCCAACTTCGGCACGACGAGCTCGCCCGGTTGCAGCGCGCGATGGTCGGTGATCACGCCGGGCCGCGCATAGAAGTAGACGATGCGCGCATAGCTGAGCGGGTGCACCGGCTTGTGCGTCCACAGTTCCATCGCCATCGCGAAGCTCTTCTGGAACGGCAGGTCGTCCTGGATCTGCAGCCGGTGGTTCGTCACGTAGCCGCAGTTGCCAGGCCCCGTGCACAGCGGTTGCCCACAGTACGGACGGCTGAAGTAGCGCCAGTGCGACCACGAGTAGTTGAAGAAGTCCTCGCTGCCCGTGCCAAGCGCATCGAGCGCGCCGTCGACGAAGATCTTCTCGTCGCCTTCGCCCCACCAGTTGCTGCGCCACGACCGTTCCATCGGCGGGTTCACGATCGCGCAGCCGCAACCGACGAAGCGGCCGCTGCCGATTGCGGTCACGTACGGCAGATCGATCGGGGCCTTGCCGGCCTCGGCATGCAGCGCGTGGTCCGCGCGCCACAGCGCGTGGAAGTAGAGCGTGCGGTCGTCGAAGCCACCGACGAGCGGCGCGTGGGTGTGCCGCAGCGTGCCGCTCACGGACACCGCCGTGTGGTTGTCGATCTCGAGATGCCAGCGCCGCCGATACGGCATCGGCCAGCGGCAGGAGAGCAGGCCGGCCGGCGCGGCTGCGAACGCGGCGTTCGCGAACGGCTGCATGCCAGCGAACACGCCGAAGAAGTCGCCGAGCGGCGCGTCGACCTGCGGCACCGCGGCACCATCGCAGGTGATGCGCAGTCGCAGACCTCGCAGCGTGACACCATCAGGCTTCAGCGTGACGGCGAGATCACGCAGACATTGCGCCACTTCGCTCATCATGTCGACCGCGAACCTGGCACCGGGCTCGATCTCGAAGGGCGTTGCCTTGCCGTCGCCGGCGCCGTGCGCCGCGGCCGTGATCGACGCGCTGCGCGCCACGAGCGGTGCGACCGACCACGGCGGCAACGTCGGCGTCGCGACCTTCGCGCCCGCGGCGTAGAGCCGCACCTGCAGGTGGTAGAAGTGCAGGTCGCGCACGCGCCCCGTCCACGTGACCTTCAGGTGCCGCGCGAATGGAATCGGCAGGTAGTCGGCGTCCTCCTGCTGCAGCAG
>JAYUCN010000881.1:0-7451 GCA_043740335.1 Planctomycetota bacterium | reverse complement strand
GCCAGCCCGAGCAGGCGCTCGACAGCGTGCACAAGGCGCGTGCTCTCGCCACGCCGGTGGCCAAGGAGAACGCCGAGGCCAGGGAGGACGTGCGCCAGCCGCGGCCGACGAAGAAGCAGCAGCGCCTGCTCGGCGACGCCGCCTGCGAGGAGGGACTGATCCTGTCGATGACCGGCAAGCTGCTCGATGCAGAACCGCGGCTCGAAGAAGCGTGGCGTTCGACCAGCACGCGTGCGGCCGAAGGCGGCTATTGGTTCGCGCTGAACGCACTGAAGCTCGGCGACGAGGTCGGCGCGATGCGGCGCTTCACGCTGGTCGCGACGAAGTTTCCTGACACGCTGTTCGGCAAGCGCGCGCGCGCCAACGGCACGCTCGGCCCCGACGACCGGCCGCTCGGTGCTGCGTTCACGGGCTTCGAGGCGCTGCAGTACCTGCCCGAGGCGGCGTACCTCGGGCTCCAGAAGGACACGACCTGGCAGGGCGACAAGCTGTCGCCCGCGGCCATGGCGCGCGGCGGCGTCGACTTCCTGCTCGCCCAACAGCGCGACGACGGCGGTTTCACCGACGCGCGCTACGCCTACTGGCCCGACAGCGAGATCACGCCGAACGTCTGGGTGGCGATCACGGCGATCGCGATGACAGCGCTGTGGGAACACCGCGATGCGCATCCCGATCTGCAGGCGAAGATCGACCGCGCGCTGCAGCGCGGCGAAGTGTTCATTTTCGATCCCAAGCGCCTCAACCGCGGCATGAACGAGGACTGCTACTCGGATGCCTACCGGCTCATGTACCTGGCGCGCCGCGCCAACGCCGCCGACGGGCCGCTGCGCGCCCAGTACGTGCAGCGCATGAACGAGATCGTGCAGGCCGCTGCAGCGCGCCAGAAGGCGAGCGGCTTCTGGGCGCACGAGTACGAGAACGCGTTCGCCACCGGGGCCGTGCTGCAGCAAGTGCTCGCGGCGAAGGCCGCAGGTGCAACGGTGCCGACCGAGATGACCGACAAGGCGGCCGGTGCGCTGCTCAGCGCGCGCCACAAGAACGGCGCCTACGCCTACGGCGGTGCGGCGGGCGGCGGGCGCGACACCGCCTTGAAGGACGCTTCGGGCCGCATGCCGGTGTGCGAAGCATCGCTGCTGGTGCTCGGGCGCAGCGACCTCGACAAGGTCCGCTTCGCGCTGCAGAACTTCTGGGACAACATGTCGCACCTCGAAGGCGTGCGGCGCAACGACTTCCACAGCGACGGCGAGCTCGGCGGCTTCTTCTTCTTCCACGCGGTGTTCCACGCCAGCGAGGCCGCGCGTTTGTTGCCAGTCGAAGAGCAGCAAGCACAGTGGCAGCGTTTCCTCGCCTTGCTGCAGCAGATCCCCGAGATCGACGGCAGCTTCCTCGACAGCCACGAATTCGGGCGCAGCTATGGCACGGCGATGGCCCTGCTGACCCTGCGCAACGCGATGCCTCGATGATCGACCACGTGTGCGCCGCTTGGTAGGCTCCGCACCTGCACGATGAGCCGACGCACTGCTGCCGCCCTCCTGATCACGCGCGGCGACGGGGCCGAGATCGAAGTGTTCCTTGGCGAGCGCTCCCCGGAGCTGCGCTTTTTCGGTGGCTACTGGGCCTTGCCTGGCGGCACGCTCGGCGACGACGACCGGGCTCAAAACGGCGACGAAGCCGCGTCGCTCCAGGCCTGTGCGCATCGCGAACTGTTCGAGGAGACCGGGTTGCTGCGCCACGTGCTGCCCGCAAAGCGCACGGGCGGCGGCACGCTGCGCAGCGCGCGCGAACGCCTGCTGCAGCGCGAACGCACCACCGGACCCGAGCGACCCGCCTCGCCTTGGCCCGCTCTGATCGCCGGTACCAGCGCGCCGCGGCTGCGCGAACTCTGCCGCATCGAGACGCCGCCGTTCGCACCCGTTCGCTACGACACGGTGTTCTTCCATGTGCCGATGCCGAGCTGTACGGCGGGAACAGCGGGACCGCGTCCGGACGTCTGGCCCGGCGAACTGACGCAAGGGCGCTTCTGGTTGCCGTCGCAGGCGCTCGCCTCGTGGCGCAACGGCGACCTCATGCTGGTGCCGCCGGTCGTGATCCTGCTCGAACACCTTGCGCGAACAACTGACTTCGAACAGTTCGCGCACGACATCGCGCACACCGCCGACAACTATCGCAAGGGTCGCCTGCACGAGGTGCGCTTCTCACCCGGCATCGTGCTGGCACCGTTGCGCACGCCGACGCTGCCGCCCGCGACGACGACCAACTGCTACATCGTCGGCCACGAACGGTTGTGGGTGGTCGATCCGGGCTCACCGCATGCAGACGAGCAGCAGCGACTGCTCGAGCTGTTGCGTGAACTGACGGCCAACGGTGCTCTGGTCGAAGGCATTCTTGCCACGCACCACCACCAAGACCATGTGGGCGGCATCAACGCGCTGAGCGAGGCCCTCGACCTGCCCGTGCGCGGTCACCCGCTCACGCTGTCGCGCCTGGAGCCGGGCTTTCGCAAGGGCGAGCCGCTCGACGAAGGCATGCGCGTACCGCTCGGCAAGGCACCCGATGGCAGCACCGGCTGGGAACTGCTCGCGATGCACACGCCAGGCCACGATCGCGGCCACCTGTGCTTCCGCGAATCGCGCTACGGCGCGATGCTCGTCGGCGACATGCTGTCGACGGTCAGCACGATCCTCATCGATCCGCCCGAGGGACATCTCGCAACCTACCTGCACAGCCTCGAACGGTTGGCACAGGGCCCGATGACGACCCTGTATCCGTCCCATGGTCCCGCGATGCGCGACGGCCAGCGGCTCGTGCTGCAGTACTTGCGGCACCGTCGGCAGCGCGAAGCGAGCCTCGTGCAGGCGCTGCAGCAGGGTGGCGGCACCGTGGAGGAACTGTTGCCCAAGGTCTATTGGGACGTCGACCAGAAGCTGTGGCGCTTCGCCGCGCGTTCGCTGCTCGCGGGTCTGCAGAAGCTCCAGGAGGAAGGACAAGCCGTCGAGTCGGGCGGGAGCTGGTCGCCGACGAGTGAGTGAGTGGCCACGTCACGGAGACCCCGCGGGGGACCAGGGCGCTCCGATCAGGATCACCTGTTCCCTACGAACACCAGCAGAACCGCTACGACTGCCGCGGCATGCGGCAAGAAGCGACCATCCACATCCAGCGACAGCAGCCGCGGCAGTTCCTGCCTCATCTCCTCGAAGCTCTTGCCATCCATCTGCTCGAGCATCGCGCCACAAGCTTCCCGTCGCCGCGCCTCCAAGGCCGGTACACCGAGACCGAGCACATCTATCGCCTTGCGGGCAGCCCGAGAGCGATCCCCCGCCCGACTCGCCGCGATCGTCCCAGCGCTACCGAACTCGAAGTAGCTCGTGCATGTGGGCAAGAGTGGATGGACGTCCAGCGCATCACTGCCCTTCTTTGCCCCACAATGAATGGAGTCGGTGTTGCAGGAGCAGAGCAGGTTCGCATAGTCGAGCGCCGTCGACTCGTCCGATGTCGACCGCGACTGCAAGTGCTCGATGTGACTCGAGTCTGGATGCAGGGAGACCCTGCGCTCGCAGTAGCAGCACACCCAACCCTGCTCCTTCAACAGCGCCGCCCGGACTTCCTGCTTGAGCTCGCTACGAAGGTCTTCGTAGCTCGGCTGCCAATCGTCGTTGCCGGTGGCCTTCCATTCGGTGAAGCGACGAGGCTCCATTCCTTTCCGGATGTACTTCACTACTTTGCCTTGCGCAGCCGGAGCAGGATGTCTGCTCGGACGAACTCTGGCTCGTCGACCCCGATATCCTGCTCGAGCTCAGACCTGATCTTTCGAGCGCCCTCGACGTCGCCCTTGTCGATGAGCGAGAACATCTCATTCAACCGCGCGCGGATCTCCTCCGGTCGATCCGGCGTCCGCATCAGCTCGAGCAGGATCTGGTTGGAGTGGCGACCGAATGAAGATGATGGCCTCACCGCAACCAGTACGCCGTCCTTCCTCTCGAGCAAGTAGACGCCTTCCGGCCGCACGGAGCTGAGCACCTGCGGCGAGTGGGTGCTGACGATGAACTGGCAGTTGGGAAACGTCGCCTGCAGGCCTGGGATGACCTGTCGCTGCCACTGCGGATGCATGTGCAGCTCGATCTCATCGATCAGCACAATGGCGGCGGCTTTGCGTGGCTCCTTGTTGACTGGGTTCGCAAGGGCCAACCGACGCGCGATGTCCGCCACCATCGCGAGCAGACACTTCTCGCCGTCGGAAAGCTGCCCCAGATCCAGCTCGGTTCCATCCTTGGCAATGGTCATGCGCAGCGGCACCCGTTGCACGCGCAGGTCGCTGAAGCCGGGCATCAGTGCGGCGACAGCCTCACGAACCGCTTGCAGCTGGTGATCCACGAACTTCCTGGAGCGCGCCCTCTCTTGGTTCTCGACGTCTTCCCGCTCGCGAAACCACTCGAAGAACAATCGAAAGCTGCTCCAGCCTCCGTCCAGCGCCTCGTCGAACGCCGTGAACTGATCGAACTTGTGCTTCTTCCTGATGCGGAGCGGAATGTCGAGCACGGCCCGGTTCGTCCGGTAGAAGACGGCAAAGGGCACCGGAGTGGTCGGCTCTTCCTCGAGCTGTTCCCTCAGGTGCTCAGCGACGGACCTGAGACGCTCCGCTTGAGGACGCCTGGTGACACTGCTCAGTGTCCGTTCCACACGGAGCCCCCAATCGACCTTCCCCAGTGGACCATTGGTCTCGATCATCAGCTCCGCTGCCTTGGCTCCATTCCGCACGTCACTGGCTTGCAGCGGCTGACGCTCGCGAGGGCCCTCGTGAATGGATCCGCCAACGCGCCACAGCATGGTGGCGAGCGCGTGCAGGATCGACGACTTGCCAGCGCCGTTGATGCCTGCAAGAACGGTCACCGAGCCTTCGAACTCGAGGGAGAGGTCCGTGATGCCCCTGAAGTCCTTGAGTGCAAGCCGTTCCACGCGCATTGCCGGAATCTAGCCCAAGAACAACGTGAGACGCCAAGCAAGCCTCACTTTCGCGTGCTGCTCGGCACACCGCCTGTGCAGCCTCTCAGCAGTTCACCGGCGGCTGCGCGCGGTGCACGGCTCACGCAACGGCGCCCGGCTTGCCGCAGCACTTCTTGTGCTTCTTGCCGCTGCCGCAGGTGCACGGTTCGTTCGGGCCGACCTTCCGCTCGAGCCGTTTGTAGGGCCGCGGCTTCACCTCGATGCCGTCGACGAAGTACCACGTGCCGTCCTCCTTGCGGAAGCTGGCGATCTCGTGGTGCGTGATGTCCTCGCCGGCGATCGTGTAGTAGGCCTTGAAGTCGACGAAGCCCTCGTCGTCGTCGGCGCCGCCGTCCTTGACCTCGAGGATCTCCATGCGGTGCCACGTCGCCTTCTTGGACCACTGCTCGGTGGCGGCTCGATCGACGAACTGCCGGCCGTCCGGCGTCTGGCTCTCGACGATCCAATCGACGTTGCCGAGCGCGTAGGCGGTGTAGCGCGATCGCATGAGCTGCTCGGCCGTCGTTGCCTTCTGCGTCTGTTGGAGGATCGGCTCGCAACAGACCGCGTAGTCCTTGCCACTCGTACACGGACACTTCATCGCCCGGACCGTAGTGGATCGGCAGAGCGAAGGTCAACCACGGGCCGGTGCCAGAGCACCGAGCAGGTCGCTGACGAGTTCGAGCGTGCGGGCCGTCGCTCCCTGGTTGTCGCGGATGACAGCCAACGCCTTGCCGCCGAGGTCCGCGCGCCGCTTGGCGTCCCGCAGCAACCGCCCGAGTTCGAGCGCGAACGTGGCACGGTCCTGCACCTGCACCACGGCCTCGGCCGCAAGCAGCAGTTCGACGTCGCGGCGGAAGTTCGTCGTGTGCGGCCCGAAGATCACAGCCCGCCCCTGGGCGGCCGGTTCGAGCATGTTCTGACCGCCATGCGGCACCAGACTGCCGCCCACGAAGGCGACGTCGCACGCGGCGTAGAACCGCTGCAGCTGGCCGATCGTGTCGACGACGACGACCGCGTCGGGGAGCAGCGGCGGCAACGTCGCCGACACGTCGCTCCATCGCACCGGCACGCCGCCGGCAGCAACCACCTGTTCGCAGACCGACGACGCCCGTTCGGGATGGCGCGGCACCAACACCATGCGCACGGGACCGTCGAGCTCGGGCCGCATCCTGGCGACGGCAGCCAGAACCGCCGTCTCCTCGTCGAAGTGCGTCGAGCCGGCGACGAGCACCCGTTCGCCGTGCGGTGCGAGCCACGGTCGCAGCACCGCCGCCGCCTCCTGGTGTCGCCCCATGACGACGCTGTCGTACTTCATGTTGCCGGTCACGTGCACGCGCGAAGGGTCGACGCCGAGATCGAGCAGGCGCTTCTGGTAGGCGCGGTCCTGCACACAGTACTTGCTGATGAGGTCGAGCTGCGGCAAGAGGCCGCGCGCGAGCCGGTAGCCGCGGAACGTGCGCTCGCTGATGCGGCCGTTGATGACGGCGACCGGGATGTTGCGCTTGCGCGCGGCCTGCAGGAAGTTCGGCCAGATCTCGAGCTCCATGAGCAGCACACAGCGCGGCCGGATGCGATCGATCGCGCGCGCCGGGAAACGGCCGAAGTCGAGCGGATAGAACACGACCGGCAGGTCCTTGTACTCCTGGCGCGCGACGAGATGACCGTTCGGCGTCGTCGCCGACACCACGAGCTGCAGCCAGGGTCGCTGCGCGCGCAGTTGCGCGATGAAGTTGCTGGCCGCCTTCACCTCTCCCACCGAAACGCCGTGGATCCACACGACCTCGCGCACGTCGGATCGCCGCGGCACGAAGCCCATGCGTTGGCGCAGGCTGCTGCGGTAGCGGCGATCGAACGCCATGCGCCACAGCAGCACGGGACTGTAGAGCAGGAACGCGAGCAGGAACGCGGGCTGGTAGATGCCCATCGTGAGCCAGCCGCGCACGCCGCTGCGTGGCAGCGGCAGCGTGGAGTCGCGTCCGGCGGCGACCGACGGATCGGCCGGCATCAGTCGAACGCCGGCGCGCAGCACTTCTTGTATTTGATGCCGGACCCGCACGGGCACGGATCGTTGCGACCCGGCTTCGGCCCGCTCTGCGGCTTTTGCGGCTTTGGCGCCGCCTTCTGCATCGGCATCGACATCGCCGGGGCGAGGCGACGAGGCGGCGGCAGTGCGGCTGGCGGTGCGACTGGCGGTGGCGGTGCGGCGGTCTGTCCCGACGCGCCGTCCGCGGTCGCCGTGGTCGGCGGCGAGCCCTGCCCCGCCGCCGACGGCGTTTCGGGCGCAGCCGGCGACAGCACGAGCCCCTGCGGTGTCGTGCGCAGCACGAAGCGCTCGCCCTTCGCCATGCGATCGAGCACTTCCTGCGGGATCTTGCCGGCGGCGACGAGCGACTCGAACAGCGCCTGCAACTCCTCCGGCGTGCGCGGCATCGGCGGCGGTGCGGGCTGCTGCGCGCGCAGCTTGCCGG
>JAYUCN010000880.1:0-3066 GCA_043740335.1 Planctomycetota bacterium | reverse complement strand
GTAGCGCCGCCTCTATTCCAAATCGGTAGCTCGTTTCCCGTGACGCAGACTCCTAGTGCCCACTCCAGGTCGCGACTACGGATCGATGCAGGTCGAACTCGATTGCTGGATCGTGGTAGAGATCCGTGACCTGATGCAGACGCCGACGTGCGCGCAGATCGCTGTGGTCGACCGGTGGCTGCTGCAGGTCCAGTTCGACGAGGTCGAGCAGCGAACGCGCCTGCTCGTCGACATGTGGACGCCACAGGCGCACGGTCGGCAACGCCGCGTCGCCGAGGCGGTAGAGCCCGTGCACGGCCATGAGGGCGTCGCCTTCGATGTCGTTGTCGCCGAGGTGCACGACGAGTTCGCGCGCCACGATGCCGACGTCGTCGGTGATGCCGGCTTGTGCGAGCAGGAAGGAACAGAGGAAGCGCTGCTGCGCGTCGCCCGCACCGAGCCCCCGCCGCAAGGCGTCGCGCGCCGCCTCGGTGTGCGGCACGAGGAACCGCGTGCTCGTGGCGGTGACGTTGTCGAGGTGCGTGCGGCGCAACTGCACGCGCACGTCGTGCGCGAGCGCTTCGACACAGACGCCCAGAAGATCGGTCGAAGGCAAGCCACCATCGCGCTGGTAGCGGTTCCGTAGCACGTCAGCGGCAAGGTGCCGTTGCTGAAGGTCCCACGAACGCAGCGCCGCCTCGAGCGCCGGCACCGGCCCCTTCGTCAGGTGCGCCAGGCGGCGGCTGGCGCACTGCCCGTTGCCGGGGATGCCATCGTCGCGCAGGTCCTGCACCAGGCTCGAGAGCTCCGACTCCGACAGCGGTCCTGCCGCCTCGTCGGCCACGCCGACGCCCTCCCCAGCCACCACCGGAACCGAGCGCTCGGGGGTGGCGACATCGCCGAAGTAGGCCTCGAGCACCGCCGCCGTTGCCGCAGCCTCGACCCCCGCGACCGCCGTCGCGGCGAGTGGTGCCAACGATTCCGCCTGCGGCCGCAGCGACCACACGGCCAGGGCCAGCGTCACCGACAGGAACCCGAACGGGACGAGTCGCCGACCCGAAGCGTCCGGCTGGCGGCGATCGGCAGCAGCGCCGACGGCAACCATCAGACCTTCTTCGGCGGCCCTGGCATCTTCACGAGCTTCGACACCCGCCCGAGGAAGTTCCAGTCCTCCACGTAGAGGTTGCCCTGGCCGTCGACGCAGATGCCGTGTGGCGACAGGAACACGCCGTCCTGCCATTGGTCGCGCGGCACGCCGTTCTGCTTGCGCAGCTTGGGATCGGGGTTGTCGCCCAGGTGCACGACGAGCTTGTCCTCCTTGTCGAGGATCGTGATGCGACCCTCGAGGTCGGCGACGACCAAGCCCCCATCCGCGAGCGGCGCCACGTTGCACGGCAGGCGCAGGTCCTTGTCCATGAGGCGCACGAACGTGCCGTCCATCGAGAACCACTGCAGTCGGTGGTTCTGGCGGTCGCAGACGAGCAGCAGCGGCTCCTTGCCGCGGCTGTCGAGCCACAGGCCATGCGGCGTCTGCATCTTGCCCGGTTCCGTGCCGGGTCCGCCGAACGACTTCACGTAGGTGCGGTCGCGATCGAACAGATGCACCCACGAGAGGCCGTAGCCATCGGCGATGAAGATGCGGCCGTCGGGCGCCACCGCCACGGCGGTCGGGTTGAACTGCTCCTCCTTCTCGTAGATCCCGGACGCCTGCGGCCAGCCGATCGTCCAGAGCACCGTGCCGTCGATCGTCGTCTTCACGACTTCATGGCGGCGCGTGTGCGCGAGGTAGAGCACTTCCTTGCCGTCCTCTTTGCGCAGGCACATGCCGTGCAGGCCGCCGTGGAACTCCTTGCCCCAGGTGCGCAGGATCTTGCCGTCGGGCGAGAACACGACGACCGCCTGTTCGGTGTCCGTGTTGGCGAGGATGTTACCGTCCTGGTCGACGACGAGGCAGCCGTGCGTGTTGCCGAGGTCCTTGGCATCCGCAGCGCGGCCCCAGCCGCGCGCCCATTGGTAGGTGTGCGCGCCCTCGCCGAGCACGATGGGACTGGCAGGAGCAGGCGCGGGCGGCGGGCTCGGCTCGGGTTGTTGGGCAAGGAGCATGCTGCAGAACAGCGAGGGCACGGTAAGACGGCGCATGGCGACTCCTGGGCGACGCACGGGAACGAAGAAGGCCGCAGTTCTATCGCCGCGGGCGACTGGTACCAAACTGGTGCACGGCCGCAACGTACAGGGACCGCGCTGACGGGCGATGATCCTGCCCACACGCTCAAGCCCAACCGGAGCGTGCTGGAGTCTCCGTCATGCGCATGCTCACCCTCGTTGCGACGCTCGGCGTCACCGCCCTTCTCACCAGTTCGATCCTGGCCCAGGGTGGCCGCGGTCGCGGTCGCGCTGAAGAGATCCAGACCCGCGTCGGTGCGTACTTCACGGACACGAACGGGCCCACATCCGACGGCGACAAGGCGGGCGACCTCGCGGCGACCGACCTCGTGCGGGCCGCCGCCGGCGTGGGCCAGCTCACCGTTCTCTACCTCGTCGACAGCAGCGACGACCAGGACGTGCGCGACCAGTTCGAACGCATGCTGTTTGCCGGCGACGAACTCGGCATCCAGCTCCGCTGCTTCCACTGCGGTCGCATCGACCTCAAGAAGGAAGCATCGCTGAAGGCGAAGTGGGGCAAGCAGGCGCCGCTGTTCCTCGTGTTCGACAAGGACGGCAAGGCCGGCGAGGTCGTGTCGATGGTCGGCTACAAGGTCGCCGCCAACGCGCTCGAGAAGCAGCTCGAGAAGGCTGCCCAAGGGGTCGTGAAGCCATCGCTCGCCACGTTCGCCAAGGACTATGCCAGCCTCGTGCGCGACCTCGAGCAGGCGCTGAACAAGAAGAAGCTCGCGCAGGGACGTCAGGCCAAAGCCGGCGCGGACAAGGCCAAGCGGGCCGAAGCCGAGAAGGATGTCAAGGCCATCGAAGGCGAGGAGCAGAAGCTGCTCGACCGCGAGAAGGACATGCTCGCCAAGATGCAACTGCCCGAGCGGCCCACGGGCGCGCGGCGCCTCGGCGGCCGCGGCGAGGGCGGCGGGCCGGGTG
>JAYUCN010000879.1:0-7457 GCA_043740335.1 Planctomycetota bacterium | reverse complement strand
GACGGGCAGGCCGCGACGATCGAACCCGGTCGCGGTCGCATCGGTGATGGCCACGACGGTGACGGGCAGTTCCGGCGTGCGCTGCAGGAAGCAGCGCCCGACCTGGCCGGGGCCGATGAGGTGCAACGTGTGCTTGGCCATGCCTGGCGACTGGCCGGACGAGCGGAACCCGACCGTGTCGGGGCCCGCCGTCGATGCGGTGGCGGTCGAGATGGAAGGAGGGCAGGAACTCGAACCCGGCAGCAGCGCGTGGCTCGAACGAAGCGGAACAGTCATCGAAGGACACCTTCGGGCCCGTTCCCAGTCTCCCTGCTGCCAGCATGGGTCTGCGCGAACGCACCATGCGGTCGCTTGCAGACTCATCTTTCGGCCCTTGCACAAGGGACTGGCCGCGGGAGTTGGCACCTGCGCGCGGACCGTACGTCCTCGGCGTGGTTGCCCCAGCGTCGTCGGGCCCGGCCCTCGGCTGGTCTGGATGAGTTGTCGCGGGATCTTCTATCGGCGCACACGGGAGCCGTCAAGGCGTTCCGCGACGCGACCGACGACTTCGTTTCAGCAACGGCTCGATCTACGCGCACTGAGCGGGCCGGGTGCGGCGACGAGCGCGAGTGTCACTTCGGCGCCGACTGCAGCGTCTCCATCAACATCCTGGCAATGGGGTTCGTCGGCTCCTTGGCGAGCACGTGACGCAGGAGCGGTTCGGCCTCGGCGAACTTCCGCCGTGCCGGGTCGAGGCAGTACCTTGCCAACGCCAGATTCGCTTCGATGAGGTGCAGCACCGGTTGGTCCCCGCGCGCCGCATACAAGGCGCGCTCGGCTTCGGCGTGACGACCGAGGGACCGCAGCAACAGGGCACGCACCTCGACGACCTTCGGCTCGTCGACGAGGGACCAGGCGAGCGAGGTTTCGATCCGCTCCAACGCCGGCTGCAGCTCGGCCGCGGGCACCGGGCGGACTTCGTAGAAGCTGTCTTTCAAGGGCTTCTGGGACTCGGCGAGCGCCGAGAAGCGAAGGCGCTGCACGACGAACGTGTGCGCCGAGAACAGCAGCCAACCGCCGACGAGCACGAGCACCCACCGGCCCGCGCGCGTGAGCCTGCCCGAGCGCTTCAAGGGCGTGTGCTGGAAGGTCAGCTCGGGGCGGCGCACGAGGCGCCACAGGAGCAGTGCCAGCACGGCGGTGATCACGCCGAGGCCGACCGCCATGAGCAACGGCACGCCCTCCCAGAACCAGGCGCTGCGGAACACCCACTGGGTGGCCACGAAGGCGACACCGGCGAGGAAGACCTCCTCCGGCCATGTGAAGTCCGACCGTGCCTGCAGCCGCTGCTGGCTCACGGCGAAAGGCTTCGGCAGGGAAGCACCGTAGTAGAGCGCTTCCTTCGGGCACACGGACACGCAGTCCATGCACTTCATGCAGCCGGGGTCGACGATCATGCCGTGCTTGGCCACCTCTTCGTGCACGCGCACGTTGCTCGTGCAGACGCTCGTGCAATGGCCGCACGCATCGCAGGCGTCCGTGACCTTGATGCGCATCGGCGCGAAACGGTCGGCGATCGCGAAGAAGGCTCCATAGGGGCAGCCGTGCGTGCAGAAGCCCTTGGCCCCGAGCCACCACACGATGAGGAAGCCGACCACGACGAACGTGGCGGTGCCCATGATCGGGCCCGGGAACGTCTTCCAGAGGTCGTCGGTCGTGAGCTCCAGGTGCCACTGCGACGGCGAAGGGAGGGCCGGCAACTCCGCATGGAACCAACGCGATACGTGCGGCCACAGGAACATGTGGAACGCGACCACGAATGGCGCCAGCACCAGGAGCCGCGACCGCACGGGCCGCGGCTTGAGGCCGATCCGGCCGAGCACCCACGCACTGAGATCCTGCAGCGCGACCACGTGGCAGGCCCAACCACAGAACCACCGACCGAAGACGAGCGTGCTCGCGATGAGTACGAGGAAGAGCAGGAACCCGGCGTTGATCTTGCCTTCCTCGAAGGTCTGCATCGCCTCCGACGGTTCGACCGGCGTCACGGCGGACCCGACCAGCCCCCAGTACAGGAAGTGCAGGCCGACCAGCACGTGCACGCCGATCAGCACGTAGGCGCGCTTGCGCGTCGACTTGGACGGCCGCACCGGACCGCACTTGGGCTTGTGCCGGTCCTGACGCGGCAGGCTCGCGAGCACGTCGCGCGATGGCGGATTCTGGGTGGCTGGGCCCACGGTCATGGTTTCCGGCCAGCATACCGGAGTCGCGTCTGCAGACGTTGCGTTGCATTCGACCACCGCGCACGCGAATCTGTGCCGCGATCCCCGAGCACCGGCCCGCAATGACCAACGCACCTGACCCAAACGCCGCCTCCGACTTCATCCGCGACCGCATCCGCGCGGACCTGCAGAGCGGCAAGTGCAAGCAGGTGATCACGCGCTTCCCGCCGGAGCCGAACGGCTACCTGCACATCGGCCACGCCAAGGCGATCACGCTGTCGTTCTCGGTGGCCAAGGAGTTCGGCGGCCGCTGCAACCTGCGCATGGACGACACCAACCCGGCCAAGGAAGACCAGGAATACGTCGACGCCATCAAGGACGACGTGCGCTGGCTCGGTTTCCAGTGGGACGATGTGTTCTACGCCGCCGACTACTTCGACCAGATCTACGCCTGGGCCGAGCTGCTCGTGCAGAAGGGCCTCGCCTACGTCGACGACCAGGACGCCGAGGCGATCTCGGCGACGCGCGGCACGCTGACCACGCCCGGCCAGTGCAGCCCGTTCCGCAACCGCACCCCGCAGGAGAACCTCGAACTGCTGCGCGCGATGAAAGCCGGCACCTTCGCCGATGGGCAGAAGGTCCTGCGCGCGAAAATCGACATGGCGCACAACAACCTGAACATGCGCGATCCCGTCATGTACAGGATTCGCCACATGCACCACCAGCGCACGGGTGATCGCTGGTGCCTCTACCCGATGTACGACTGGGCGCACGGTCAGTGCGACTCGATCGAAGGCATCACGCACTCGCTGTGCACGCTGGAGTTCGAGCACCACCGCCCGCTCTACGACTGGTTCTGCGACTCCCTCGGCATCTACAAGCCGCAGCAGATCGAGTTCGCGCGCCTCAACGTGACCTACCTGCTGACGAGCAAGCGCAAGCTGCTCCTGCTCGTCGATGGCAAGCACGTCGACGGCTGGGACGACCCGCGCATGCCGACCCTGCGCGGCCTGCGGCGGCGCGGCTACCCGCCCGAGGCGCTCGTCGCCTTCTGCCGACACGTCGGCGTGGCGAAGTTCAACAGCACGCATGAAATCGAACTGCTCGAGTTCTACGTGCGCGACCACCTCAACAAGACCTCACCGCGCCGCATGGCCGTGCTCGACCCGGTGCGCCTCGTGATCGAGAACTGGCCCGTGGGACAGGTGGAGTGGGTCGGTGCACAGAACAACCCCGAGGATCCCGCGGCCGGCACGCGCCAGGTGCCGTTCGATGGCGAGCTCCTCATCGAGCGCGACGATTTCCTCGAGCACCCGCCGAAGGACTTCTTCCGCTTGACCCCAGGCCGCGAGGTGCGTCTGCGGTTCGGGTACTTCGTGACGTGCACGGGCGTCGACAAGGACACCACCGGCACCATCACGGCGGTCCGTTGCACCTACGACCCTGCCACAAAGGGTGGCAATGCCCAAGATGGCCGCAAGGTCAAGGCGACGATCCACTGGGTGTCAGCCGCGCACGCGCTCGATGCCGAAGTGCGGCTGTTCGAACATCTCTTCACCGACCCGGATCCGGCCAGCGCCGACGGCGGCGACTTCCTGAAGCTCGTGAATCCGAACAGCAGGAAGATCGTGCGCGGCAAGTGCGAGCCGAGCCTGCGCTCTGCCAAGGGCGGCGAGCGATTCCAGTTCGAGCGTCTCGCCTACTTCTACTGCGACCATGTCGACAGCAAGCCGGGCAGTCCGGTCTTCCATCGCACGGTGACCCTCAAGGACGCCTGGCAGAAAGCCCAGATGCAAAAGGCCCAGAAGCAGAAGGGCCAGAAGGCCTGATGCCACAAGCCCGAGAATCGGGAAGCGACCCGACCTGACGATTCAGACCTGACGATCAGCCGCGCAGTACGAGCTCCGCCGCGTCAGTCAGGATGGGCTGCCACTGGGGCGTGATCACGAGGGCTTGCGTATGGATCGACGCACCCACGAAGGCCGGCGAGTTGGGCACTTCGAGGCTCAGGTAGATCCGGTGGTCGTTGTAGACGCCCACGACCGGCAGGAACGCATCCGCTTGCACCCACAGGTTCCCGATTGCGGTCGGAAGCGGCGTCGCAAAGCGCGAGAGCGACAACCACGGCACGGCGATGCTGCCGTTCCACGCGTGCACGCAGACCGTCGCCGAGGCACCGAGGCTCTTGTTGGAAACCGATGCGATGTGCACGGACGGGCTCGCTTCGTTGATGTGCACGTAGCGACCGAGCTCATTGGCACCGAACCCACCGGAGGGGTTGGTCAAGCACCACAGGTTGCCGTCGGGCCCCATGGCAATCGCGTAGCCGGACCCTGGTCTCGTGTCGAAGGTGGTCTGGCTTATGACGAGCTGGCCGGCCGCATTGAGCGTGAGCGCGCGAATCCGGCCCATGTTGTAGTCGGTGAAGAAGCACGCGTTGCGGTACTGCGGCGGGTAGTGATTGCCCGAATAGAAGCAGCAGCCGGTTGGCGCCACCGTCGGCTGATACCAGACCAGCGGCTCGACGAAGTTCGGGTTGGGGCTTGCCGAATGCCCCTCGACCAAGGGCCAGCCGTAGTTGCCGCCCGGCGTGATCAGATTCACTTCGTCCATGAGCGCCCCACCATTCTCGGTCTGGTAGAGGCGGCCCGTGACAGGATGGATCGTAAGGCCGAAATGGTTGCGGTGCCCGAGCGAATAGACGGGGCTGCCGGGCGTCGGGTTGTTGGCGGGGATCGTCAGGTTCGGAACTTGGAAGCGCAGGGTCTTGCCGAGCCAGCTCACCGGGTCCTGGGCGTTGGATCCGCCCAGAGCGTCTCCCGTCGCGACGAACAGGCTGCCATCCGCCCCGAACACCATCGCTCCCGCGTTGTGGTAGAGCTGTGAGGGGATGGAGTTGTTGGGAGAAAGCACCGTGAGGTTCGTTCCGACCCCGTTCAACTCCTGCAGGCGCGCGATGTGATCCTGAGTGCCGGACGCATCCGTGTAGAAGATGTAGATGTAGCGGTTGGTCAGGAAGGCGGGGTCAACCGCGATGCCCAGGAGTCCTTGCTCCGCATACGAACCGCCGCTCGCGACGGCGATCGTCGCCCACGGAGCTGCGACGAGGGCGCCATCGCGGAACTGGCGGATGTTGCCGGTCGCCCGTTCCGTCAGGAGCAACCGACCGTCAGGCAGGAATGCCATTGCGGTCGCACTATTGAGTGATCCCGAGCCTCCCGCTACCAACGTCTGGTACGTGAAGCCGGGCGGCAAGGATTGGGCGGACACTATGGTGGCCATGCCCGCAAGGAGGGTGGTACGTAGCAGGGCGCGTTGCAAAGACATGGTGGTGAGGCGAGGGCCTGCGACAGCGAGTCACAGGGGTGGGGGAGCCACCTTACTAGGACTCCCTCCCTACGCAAGACCGGTCAAGACTGGTCTGGCGCTTTCGTGAGGGTTTGCGAAAGACAGGATACCTCACGCAGTCTGCGGGGGAGTAGACGCGCGCCCTGGCGCCCGATCACCGCGCGCTGCCACGGCCCCATGGCATGGCTGTCTCCCCCACCAGGAGGATACAGCACTCACTCCGCGCCGGGGGGCTGGGCTCCGCCGTCGTTCTGGCCACCACCCGCGGCGATGCGCAGGTTCGCCCTAAAACGGGATGTCGCCGTAGTCGACATCGCCGGCTGCAGCCTGCCCTTCGCCGCCGGCTGGCGCCCGGCGCGCCCCGCCTTCTTCGCCCCCGCCCGCGCCACCCCCGCCGGCTCCCGCGCCGGCACCAGCGCCGCGCGAAGCACCGAGGAACTGGAACCTTTCGACGACCACTTCCAGCTTGCTGCGTTTGCCCCCGCCTTCCTTGGCTTCCCAGGTCGAGTATTCGAGCCGCCCCTCGACGAACAGCTGGCTGCCCTTCTTCACGTACTGGTTCAGGAGTTCCGCGTCCCGGCCCCAGGCCGTCAAGTCGACGAAGCAGGTGGATTCCTTCTGCTCGCCGTTCTGCGACCATTTGCGGTTGATGGCCATGCCGAACTTGGCGAGGGCCAGACCACTTTGAGTGTGCCGCAGTTCCACATCGCGTGTCAGGTTGCCCATCAAGAGGACTTTGTTGAAGTTTGCCAAGGGAGTCTCTCGCTCGTCGGTGTGAGATCGGGTCCGCCGGTCGATGTGAGCAGGCGCGGCCCAGTCGGGGGATCCTAGCGTCCTCGCTCGCGGCTCGATACCGTTCCGTGCGTGACTTCGCCGACCCCTCAATCCGAACGCCGCCGGTCGACCCGCGCCCTCGGCGCCTTCCCGATCCGGCTCTCGCCGCGGCCCAAGGACGCACCCGCCCTCTTGCGCGACATCTCGGAGATCGGCCTCGCCTGCACCGCGGACGAACCACTCGCCGAGATGACGCTCGTCGCGCTGGACTTCTCGCTGCCGGGGGCCACCGAGGTCCATCGCGTGCGCGGCGCCGTCGTGCGTTGCGAACCCCTGAACAAGGGGGAACGGCCGCTCACGGGAAAGGCGCGATGGAACCTCGCCGTGTACTTCACGGAGATCACGCCCCAGACGCGCGCCGCCCTGCGCAACTACGTGGGCAAGGCGAAGAAGGCGCCCTGACGGCCCGAGAGGGAATCCGCACGCGCCGTCGCTGGCCGGATCAAGCGGACGTCCGCCGAGCCACCAGGATGCGGTCGATGCCGGCGTGGTCCGGCAACAGCTGCACCTCGGTGAGGAACGACTGTGCGTGCAGCAACTCCTTGCCGAGGGTACTCGCGCCAACACCGGTCTCGGCGACGAACCACCCGCCGGGGTACAGGTGTTCGGCCAGTCCGAGGACGATCGCCCGGTAGCAGGAGATCGGATCGCCGGGGGCCGAGAACAACGCCAGCGGCGGCTCGTGTGCCCGCACGTCGGCGGCGAGCCCCGCCGACGCACTCGGGTCGACGTAGGGCGGGTTGCTGACGACGAGGTCGAAGCGCGCGTCGGCCGGAACCGCCTCCCACCACGAGCCGAGCATCAGGTCGACGCGGTCAGCCACACCGTGCCGCACCACGTTGCCGCGCGCAATCAATAGCGCGTTCCGGCTCGCGTCGGTCGCGAGCACGCGCACGTCGGGCCGTTCGACGGCGATGGCCACCGCAATGGCGCCACTGCCGGTACCGAGGTCGATCACCGCAGCCCCCGGCGGCATGCGAGCGAGGGCCGCATCGACGAGCTGCTCGGTCTCGGGGCGTGGACTCAGCACGGCCGGTGCCACCTCGACCTCGAGTCCACGAAAGCCCCAACTGC
>JAYUCN010000878.1:0-7463 GCA_043740335.1 Planctomycetota bacterium | reverse complement strand
ATCACCAAGGAGATGGCGCTCGAACGCGGCTTCGATCGCAAGGCCATGGTCGTGCGCATGGGCGGCGGAGCGGCGGAGTAGGCGATGGCACCCCGTCGACTGCTCGGCCAGATCCTCAAGGAATTCGGCCTCATCCACGAGGGCCAGGTGCAGGAAGCGCTCCAGGCGCAGCGCGACAAGGGCGGCCGCATCGGCGAGAACCTCGTGCTCATGAAGTGCATCGAGCCCGTCGACGTCGCCAAGGCCCTCGCGAGCCAGGCGGGTCTCGAGTACCACGATCTTGCGGCGGTGCCACCGGCCCCAGATGCCATCGGCAAGATCGACCTCGCCACGGCGCGGGCCTTCGGCGTGCTGCCCGTGAGCCTGCAGGGCAAGGTGTTGAAGGTCGCGATCGCCGACCCGGCGAACGTCTCGATGCTCGCCGACCTCGCCTTCACGAGCGGTTGCGAGATCGTCGGCGTCGTCGCCGACGGCGCCATCATCCAGCAGGGGCTCGATCGCTACTACCGCGAGGACAGCAGCCAGAGCAAGCAGCGCATGCAGCAGCTCGTGGCCGAGCTGCAGCAGCAGGGGACCAAGATCGACCTCGAGGACAAGGCGGCCATGGCGAAGGCGGCGCCCGTCGTCAAGTTGCTCAACTACATCCTCTACCAGGCCATCCGCGACAAGGCGTCCGACATCCACCTCGAGCCGTTCGAAGGCGACTTCAAGATCCGCTACCGCGTCGACGGTTCGCTGTTCGAACTGCAGGCACCGCCGCCGCATCTCGCCGAAGCGCTGATCGCGCGCGTCAAGGTCATGTCCGACCTCGACATCGCCGAGACGCGGCTGCCGCAGGACGGCCGCATCGAGCTCAACGTCGGTGGCCGTTCCGTCGACCTGCGCGTGTCGACGCTGCCGACCATGTTCGGCGAGTCGACCGTCATGCGCATCCTCGACCGCTCGGTCGTGGCCTTGAACCTCGACAACCTCGGGCTCGTGCCGGCCGTGCGCGATCGGCTGCGCAAGTTCACGGAACTGCCGCATGGCATCGTGCTCGTCACCGGGCCCACGGGCTCGGGCAAGACGACCACGCTCTACGCGATGCTCAACGAGGCCAACAAGGAGGACACCAAGGTCATCACGGTCGAGGATCCCGTCGAGTACGACCTCGAAGGCATCATCCAGATCCCCGTCAACGACGAGATCGACGTGACCTATGCGAAGGTGCTGCGCACGATCCTGCGCCAGGATCCGGACGTCATCCTGGTCGGCGAGATCCGCGACCGCGAGACGGCGCAGACCGCGATCGAGGCGAGCCTCACGGGCCACCTCGTGTTCTCGACGCTGCACACCAACGATGCGGCCTCCGCGATCACGCGCCTCGTCGACATCGGCATCGAGCCGTTCCTGCTGACGGCGACGGTGCAGGGCATCCTCGCGCAGCGGCTCGTGCGGCGCGTCTGCGCCGAGTGCAAGAACTTCTATGAACCGGCCGACGACGTGCTGCAGCGGCTCGGCCTCCAGGCGGGTCAGGTGCTCGGCAAGCGCTTCGCCTTCGGCAAGGGCTGCCAGGCCTGCAACTTCACGGGCCATCGCGGGCGCATGGCGATCACGGAGATCCTCGACATCGACGATCGGTTGCGCGAGATGATCCTGCAGGGCGCGAGCACCACGGCGCTCCAGGCGGCGGCCGTCGAGAACGGGCTCGTGACGTTGCGCCAGAACGGGCTGCAGGCGGTGTTCGATGGCATCACGACGGTGGAGGAGCTGATCCGTGAGACGGGTCATGGCTGAGCCACGCTGCGGCCGGCGACCGCGATGTGCTAGAACGGAGCTGCCATGAGTGTGCACGAGCAGCCGTCGGCGAGTCCGGATCCGGCCCCGTTCCAGGAGGCCGTGAAGAAGATGCTCTCGGAGCTCGATCCGGAGCCAGGGCGCGAAGGGCTGCGCGACACGCCGCGCCGCGTCGAGAAGGCGTTCCGGTTCTACACGTCGGCTACCAGCAGGATGCCAAGAAGGTCATCGGCGACGCGCTCTACGAAGCGGAGACCGACGAGATGGTGGTGGTCAAGAACATCGAGATCTACTCGCTGTGCGAACACCATCTGGCGCCGTTCTTCGGCAAGGCGCACGTCGCCTACATTCCGTCCAACAAGATCGTGGGGTTGTCGAAGGTTGCGCGGGTGGTCGACATCTATGCGCGGCGGCTCCAGGTGCAGGAGCGATTGACGATGCAGGTCGCGCACGCGCTGGAGGAAGTGCTGAAGCCGCGCGGGGTGGCGGTCGTCATCGAGGCGGCGCACCTGTGCATGATGATGCGCGGCGTCGAGAAGCAGAACAGCAGCACGGTGACGTCGTGTCTGCTGGGGCTGTTCCGGAAGGACGAGCGCACGCGCAGCGAGTTCTTGAAGCTCGTTCGTGGGTGAGGCGGGCCTTACTGCAAGTTCGAACGGGCTCCTGCTGCGGCGAGCCCTTGGCTGTTGCGTCGGCGACGCGATGCTGCGGGCGGCGGGAACAGGAACGTGAGCACGCGCCCGAAGCGCGTGCCCCACGAAGCCTCGTCGTGGCGGCCGCGCGCGATCTCTGCATGGCGCAGGTCCGCGCCAGCCGACGCCGGCGAACGCTGCGTCGTCGTCGAAGATGTTCTGGCCGTCAACCAGGTAGACCACCGGCAATCGCAGGACCGGGTGTTCGTGGTAGCCGCGCGGCAACCAGACGCGCACGCGGCGTCCGGCGACGCCGTGGCGAGAACGCAGGAAGTGGTGGACGTGCAAATCCTCGGCGGGCATGCGGGCTCGGGACGGTTCGGTTGCAGGAGGGGCTGCGCTCGCGTGAAGAAGGCGAGCCGGTAGGCCGAACGCGATGCCGCTGGCGGGTCAGGTCGGCAGGGTGGCTGAGCAGGGTCGCTGAGGCAGGCAAATTGGTAGCAGGAGCCGGACTTGAACCGGCGACCTACGGCTTATGAAGCCGCCGCTCTAACCAGCTGAGCTATCCTGCCACGGCTGCAAGGGGCGAAGAAGTAAGCAGAAGCGTCGACTCGACTCAAGCGCCATGTGGGAAGTCGCCCACGCCGATGCCATCGTTGGAATGGTCCCGGGACGCCCGAGTTCGGCCTCGCCGGACGACCACCTTGCCATCGGGGACAGGAGACTCTCACAAAGCAGTAACTTTTCGCAGTTCCTGGGCTATGTGAAGGCGCGGGTGGCATGGACCCGCAAACGAGACGAGGTGGGCTCCCTGGCTGGATTCTTCCTCCTGTTGTGTTGCGACTGCCTTCTCCCTCCTGACGATCTTCGAAATAGCACCCCCAGCCAGGGAGCCTTTTTTTCTCGCGCGCCCGAAGTCCTCTTGCCGGTGAGCGCGACGAAGCGGTAGGGGAAGAAGCGGCATGACCTCGTTCGACCCCAACGCAGCCGCGTCGCCCGGCAGCGGCATCTTCGGCCTCGACGTCTCGGAACGCGACGCGGCCGTGGTCCTGGTGCCGGTGCCGTTCGCGGCGACCGTCTCCTACGGCGGCGGCGCGGAACGTGGGCCCGACGCGATCCTGGCTGCCAGTCGTCAGGTCGATCTCTACGACCTGCAGTTCGGCCGCACCTACGAGCGTGGCATCCATCTGCAGCCAGCGGATCCCGAGCTGCTCGCGAACCACAGGAGAGCACGACCGCTCGCGCAAGCACTGATCGCCGCGGGCGGCGCTCGCTCCGACGACCCGGCCATCGCCGCCATCGACGCCGCCGGTGCGCGCGTCAACGCATCGGTCCACGCGGCGACGACGCGCATCCTGCAACAGGGCAAGATCCCTGGCATTCTCGGCGGCGACCATTCGGTGCCCTACGGCGCCATCGCGGCGTGCGCCGAGGCCCACCCAGGTGTGGGCATCCTGCACGTCGATGCGCACGCGGATCTGCGCGTCGCCTACGAAGGGTTCCGCTGGAGCCACGCGTCCATCATGGACAACGTCGTGCGCGACATGCCCAACGTCGCGCGCATCGTGCAGGTCGGCATCCGCGACTTCTGCGAACAGGAGTTCGAGGCGATCCAGCAGAGCGGTGGCCGCGTGATCACCCACTTCGACCTCGAGTGGCAGCGGCGGCGGTTCACCGGGTCGACCTTCGACAGCCTCTGCCAGGAAGCAGTCAGAGCACTGCCGGCGGAGGTCTACGTGAGTTTCGACATCGACGGCTTGGACCAGGCCCTCTGTCCGCACACCGGCACCCCCGTGCCGGGGGGACTCACGTTCGCGGAGGCTGTGCACCTGCTCGTGACCCTCGCCCGCAGTGGCCGACGCATCGTCGGCTTCGACCTCGTCGAGGTCGCACCCGGCGCCGACGAGTGGGATGCGAACGTGGCCGCGCGCCTGCTCTACAAGCTGTGTGGCACAGCACTCCAGGCGCGGTAGCCACTCTCAAGTCGCGCGCCTTTGGGCGCCGATGACCCGAGGCGGAATCCCGGGGGGTTCATGCCAATCGCTGCGGGAATCGAGAGCCTCGCGAAACTGCTGACGGTGCCGGACGCGGACGCGGAGACGCACTTCGCCGAGACGGTCGGCATGTTCGTGACCCACGCCATCGCCACGCTCTCGGCACTCGAAGCGGAAGTGCTCGCGATCCAGGCGAGCCCGCAGCCCGACGCGACGGTCCGTGGGATCCGTCGCACGCTGCACACGTTGACGAACGACTTCGGCGTGCTCGACATGACCGGGCCAGAGCGGCTCTGTCACGAGGCCGTGACCACGATCGATGCCTGCATCGAGAACGAAAGCCCCTTGCCGGTCGACGAGCTGCTGCAGTGCACCGATCTCCTGAAGCAGTTCCTCGACCGCCTCACGCGCGACACGAAGGCGACCATTGGCGACGCCTCGCCGATGATCGCGAGGCTGCAGCAGATCGCGGCGGAGGCAACCGCCACGCCGCGCGCACCGGGAACGGAGTGGGACGGGCCTCCGGTCGTACTCACCGTGGGCGGCGAGTTCCGAGACCGCTTGCCCGAGTTCCTCGACGCGTTGCGTTCCCACCTTGCTGCCATCGAAGTGGCGATGGTTGCGCTCGGCACCGATCCCGGCAACCTCGAGCACATCGACCGCGGGTGCCGCGCGTTCCACGCGATCCAGGGAATCGCCGGGTTCCTGAACCTCACGCCACTGGCGGAACTCGCGCAGGTCGCCGAGACCCTGCTCGACGCGGCTCTTGGGCAGCGCATCCGCCTTGGCCCTTGCGACATTCCACTCGTGCTCACCGCGGTCGTCATGCTCGCGCAGATGATCGCGTCGCTGCGGGGACAGACCGGGCCCACCACGAGTCAGTGGCAGAACCTGAAGGCCAGGTTGCGGACGGCGGCCGGTCGTCCGGGCCAGCCGGAACAGGTCGTCGTGCAGAACGACACCGTGGTGGGAGACGCCACCGCGGCGAACGAGACCGCTGGTGCGGCGGACAAGTTCCTGTGCTTCCAGTTGTCGAAGCAGGAGTACGGCATGCCGATCGTCGCGGTCCGCGAGATCCTCGGCATGGTCGCTGTGACGCCCCTGCCGCACACGCCCGACTTCGTGCTCGGCGTCATCAACCGGCGTGGTCGGGTCCTGCCCGTGATCGATCTGCGGCGGAAGTTCGGTCTCTTGCCCGGCGCGTTCACGGACGAGACGTGCATCGTCGTCGTCGACGTGGGCAGCAATGCGGGTACCACCACGCGGATCGGTTGCGTGGTCGACACGGTCAGCGACGTGCTCACGATCGGCACCGAGCACTTCGAACCGACCCCGCCGTGCGCCCGTGCGTCGGAGGGATACATCGTCGGTCTCGCCAAGCGCGAGGACCGGGTCCTGATCCTGATCGACATCGAGCGCGTTCTCGGCGACCTGAATCCGGCGACGTTGGCACCAGCGGTCTGAATGGTCGAACCCGGGGCAGGCAGCGACGTCGTGGTCGGGGTCGCCGCAATGGCGATCGGCCGCGCTGGCCAGGGCCAACTCATCACGTATGCGCTGGGCTCGTGCATCGGCCTGACCGCCTACGACCCGATCGCCAGGGTGGGTGGCCTGCTCCACTTCATGTTGCCTGAGCCCGCCGAACAGGCCGAGCCAAGGCAGCACCAGCCGTTCGTCTACGCCACGACGGGCATGCCGCGGCTGCTGCGCGAGCTGCACGAAGCCGGCGCGCAGCAGGACCGGCTGATCGTCTGTGCCGCGGGTGGGGCGGAGCTCATGGCGGGTGCAGCGAGCATGGCGATCGGCGCGCGCAATCGCCGCATGCTGCGAACGATCCTCGGGCAGGCGGGCATCGCGCTCGCCGCCGAGGTCACCGGCGGTCGGGTGGCGCGCACGCTGACGCTGGATCTGGCCAACGGCCAGGTCCGGGTCCGTTCGCGCGACGTGCAAACACTCCTCTGGGTACCGGGAGGGACGGCGCTGGTGCGCCACACGATCGAATCATGAACTACCGCATCCTCATCGTCGACGACTCTCCGTTGCTGCGGGCCACGGCCCGGCGCGCCGTGCTGCAGGCTGGCGTCCCGCCCGATCGTGTACGCGAGGCGCAGAACGGCAAGGAAGCGCTCGACGCGCTGGCCAGGGAGCCCGCCGACCTCGTCCTGTTGGACCTCGACATGCCGGTGATGGACGGCTTCCAGTTCGTCGAACAGAAGGCCAGGAACCCGGCCCTGGCGCCCATCAAGGGGCGCTCGTGATGACCGAGGGCAACCACAAGCGACTCCAGCGCATGACGGAACTCGGGGTCGTCCACTACCTGTGCAAGCCCTTCGAACCCGAGGAGCTGCGGGCCCTCGTCGACGTGCTGTTCGACACGACCAGGTAGGAGCGCGCCGCTCGGCGCCATGTACCGCTGGGCGCGGGGTCGCGAGCATGCTTGCGCCGCAGGCCGGCGCACGCGAAGGTGTTCGCCATGGGCAAGCCCCTCACCCTTCTCGAAGCGCGATCGGCGGTGCTGGCAAGTGCGGACGCGTTGACGCTGGTCGAACGGGTGTCGCTCGCCGATGCGCACGGCAGGTTCCTCGCCGAGCCGGTCCATGCCACGTCACCCTGGCCGGCCACCGATCGTTCGGCCATGGATGGCTTCGCGCTGCGCGCCGGCGCTGCCGGGTTGACCGCGGGAACGACCTTGCCGGTGGTCGGCGAGAGCCTCGCGGGCCGGCCGTACGCCGGGCGCCTTGCTGCCGGTGCCACGATCCGCATCATGACGGGTGCAGTCGTGCCGGCGGGTGCCGATGCCGTCGTGCCCGTCGAGCAGAGCAGTGGCTTTGCCGGGGCGGAGGTGACGCTGCTGGCGCCCGCGGTGGCCGGTCAGAACGTGCGGCCCATGGGCAGTGAGATCACTAACGGGCAGCAGATCCTTTGCGCGGGGCGACGGCTCCAGGCCGCCGAGATCGGGGCGCTGGCGGTGCTCGGTTGCACGCACGTGCCAGTCCGTGCGCGCGTCATCGTCGCCATCGTCGCGACCGGCGACGAAGTCGTGCCCGTCGACCAGGAGCCG
>JAYUCN010000877.1:0-7486 GCA_043740335.1 Planctomycetota bacterium | reverse complement strand
CACCACTGGCCACCACCTACCAGCACGTCAAGCGATTGACGCGCGCCTGGCACGTGCTCATGGAGTCGGCAGGGGCTCTGGCCGGCATCGAACAGATCCTGCGGTCTGAGATCGACCTCGCGGGGGTCGGCGGTCAGCCCATGCGACAAGTGCAAGGGGACGTCGAACTGCGCGACGTGTCGTTCGCCTATGACGACGTGCCCGTCCTGCGCGGCATCAGTCTCAGGGTGCACGCGGGCCAGACCGTGGCCCTGGTCGGACCGTCCGGTGGCGGCAAGTCGACGACGATGGACCTCTTGCTGCGGTTCCACGATCCGCAGTCCGGGTCGATCCTCATCGACGGGGTCGACTTGCGCGAAGTCAGGCTCGCCGATTTCCGTGCCCACGCGGCGGTCGTCAGCCAGCAGCCGTTCCTGTTCAACACGACCATCCGCGAGAACATCGCCTACGGCAAGCCGGGCGCGACGCAGGCCGAGATCGAGGCCGCAGCGCGAGCCGCGAACATCCACGACTTCATCGTGTCGCAACCCAAGGGCTACGACACGCTGGTCGGCGAACGCGGCAGCAACCTGTCCGGCGGCCAGATGCAACGCATCACGATCGCGCGGGCGATCGTGCGCGATCCGGCGATCCTCTTCCTCGACGAAGCCACTTCGGCGCTGGACTCGGAGAACGAGGAACTCGTGCAGCGGGCGCTCGACAACCTGCGCAAGGGCAGGACCTCCTTCGTCATTGCGCACCGCCTGTCGACGATCATCGACGCCGACCTCATCGTCGTGCTCGACGCGGGGCGGATCGTCGAGGTCGGCTCGCATGCCCAGTTGCTCACGCAGGCGGGCAGCTACAAGCGCATGTACGATCTGCAGACGACCTGACCACCGTCAGGCGGGGCCCAGCAGTGCGACCACGGTTGCTCGCACTGCTTCGCCGCGGCCGATGGCGTCCACCTTCTCCCCGGTCTTGCCCTTCACGTTGACGCGATCGACGGGCAGCCCGAAGAGCTCGGCTAGGCGGTTTCGCATCGCCTGCCGATGCGGCTTCAGTCTGGGAGCCTCGGTCTCGACGACGACGTCCATCGACAGCACGCGCAGCCTGCGTTTCTGCACGAGTGTCATGGTGGCGACGCAGAATTCGGCCGAGGCGCGCCCCTTGTTCCGCGGATCGTCATCGGCGAACAGCGAACCGAGGTCGTCGAGGCCGGCGGCCCCGAGCACGGCGTCACACGCAGCATGCAGGATGGCGTCGCCATCACTGTGTCCAACCGGGCCGACGGGGGACTCGATCCGGAGGCCAGCCAGCATGCAGGCGCGGCCCGGTTCGAGGCGATGCACGTCGATGCCGAGACCGATGCGCGGCAGGTCGTTCATGCGAGTTCCGCGGCGAGCATGGCTGCCGCCAGCGGCAGATCCTCGGGCCTCGTGATCTTGAGGTTGGTCGGCGACCCCGGCACGACGGCGACGGGGGCACCGAGGTGCTCGACCAGGGACACGTCGTCGGTGCCGACGAACCCCGTCGCCGCGGCACGTTCGAGGGCCTGCACCAACAGGCTGCGTCGGATCACCTGTGGGGTCTGCGCCAGCCAGATCCCCGAGCGATCGATGGTGGCCGCGACTTCGCCGTCGTGCACACTCTTCAGGGTGTCGGGTACCGGGATCGCCAGCAACGCGGCCCCCATGCGGGCCGCTGCCTCGATGCAGGCGCGTGTAGCAGTCACTGGCAGCAGGGCTCTGGCCGCGTCGTGCACGAGCACGAGGTCCACATCGCCGGCGACGGCGAGGCAGCGCTGCATCGAGTCCTGGCGCGAATGGCCGCCGTCGACGATCTGCAAGCTGCAAGTGTCGCCGAACGCACGACGCAGGGCAGGCAGGCAAGGCGCGAGGTGCGGTTCTCGATCGTCCGGGTGCACCGCTACGACCACCCGCAGGGACAGCGCCGGCGTCATGACGCGTGCCAAACGCTCGGCGCTGTGCAGGAGCAGTGGCTTGCCGACGAGCGGCAGCCAGGCCTTCGGCACGGGGCCGCCGAAGCGTGCACTGCGCCCCGCGGCGAGCAGCAACATGGCGATCTTCACGCTCACTGACCTTACACTCGCCAAGGTGGCGGTGGTGCGGATTCTCGGTATCGACCCGGGCACCCAGGTGGTCGGGTTTGGTTGCCTCGAAGTGGTCGTTGACGGCCCGCGGCGGAGCCATGGCGAGGTTCCCCTGGCGCTGCGCGCCGGGAACGTCATGCGCCTCGACAGTCGTGCGTCCGGTGACGTGCGGTTGCTCGATGCAGGCGTCATGCTGCTCGGTGGCCGAGACACCGCCCTGCCCGAGCGTCTCCTTGCCCTGGCTGACCAGTTCCGCGGCTTGCTCGGCCAGCTGCAGCCGAACGAGATCGCCCTCGAGGAAGCATTCTATGGCAAGAGCGTCCAGGCGGCGCTGCGCATCGGCGAGGCTCGCGGCGTGATCCTCGCCGAGTCGGCTCGCGCGGGACTGCCTGTCCATCAATTCTCGCCAGCCCGCGTGAAGCGGTGTGTCACGGGGCACGGCGCGGCCAGCAAGGATTCGGTGGCGAACATGGTTGCGCAACTGGTCCGCGTTGGTGTGCGACAGCTCGCGAAGGGCTTGCCGGAGGACGCCACGGATGCGTTGGCGGTCGCCCTGACGCGCCTCGAAGCGCGTCGGTCACCCTTGCTTCAGCAAGGTTGCGAAGGTTGATTTCGGCCATTGCCGGACCGCCGACCGCATGACTCTCCTCGACACTCCCCGCCGTCCCGACCGGGGAGACCATTGCTTTTTGGCGAGCGGACACATGTAATGCCGCCTCTCGGTTAGTGAGGCTCCTACCTATTGTACCGACCTAGGCGGTTGGCATGGGCGGCGGTCAGCCGCTCAATGTGGAGGGTGCGTCGCCACAGCTGTGTGCTGTGGCGACCTTGGGAGCACTCGCTCCGCGGAGCCCACGTCGTTGTCTTGGCGTTGCCTGGCCGCGCAGTTTGCGACGGTCTTGCTGACGGGAGGGGTGGCAGATGATCCGTGGACCGGTGTTGCCGCAATTGCGGGAGAGTCTTTGGGCACTCGTGTCGCCGAGGCTCGATGCGATCGAACGGGGTCTGGTGCTGGTACGCGAAGACATGGACTGCAGCGGCGGCGAGCTCGGGTTGGTCGACGGCTTGGCGCGCGACGCAATGGGGTCTCCAGTCTTGGTCCTGCTTGCTGTCGATGGCGATGCACTGTTGCCTGCTCGTGTCCTGTCTGCCTGCGAGTTCCTGGTGCGGGTCGGCGATTCGCTCGTGTCGGCGGTGCCTGAGGCGAACTTCTGCAACGGGATCGCAGGACGGGTGCTGGTCGTGGGAACCGATGCTGCGGCGGCCAGCTTGGAACTGTTGCGCCGTCTGCCCTTCGCTGGTCTTGCCGTGTGTCGGCTCGAGCCCTTTCGGCTTGCCGGCTCGGAACGCTTCGCGGTTCGCTGGCTGGCGTTCGCAGGCCTTTCGTCGTCGGCACGCGGGTTCGTCGAAAGTGGGGTCGTCGAAAGCGCCCCTGAGTTCATGGTGTCGAAGGAGCGGAGCGACGACTGGAGCGCGTTGCGCAGCCTGTGCGAGCGCATGGATCCAGGGATACGGATCGATGGGGACCGGTTCTGGCGTCGCATCACCTTGAACGGCCGAATGCTCGGCGAGGTGTGGTCGGTGGATGGTGAACTGCGGGCGGTGACGGTTGATGGTGCGCACCGCACCCTGCGTGGCAGCGGCGACGTTCGTGGATTCGGCGATCAGTTGCTGCGCCGCTACATGAAGCTCGCC
Organism: Planctomycetota bacterium; assembly: GCA_043740335.1. Taxonomy (GTDB): domain Bacteria; phylum Planctomycetota; class UBA1135; order UBA1135; family UBA2386; genus DASVAL01. The sequence goes on along the minus strand of JAYUCN010000877.1, from coordinate 3,699 downwards.
GGGATCGACTCTGGCGACCCATCCCCGGAGGATGCTGGCGCGGCCGCGTTGCGCGAGAACTCGTTGCGCGAGAACTCGCTGCGCGCGATGCCCCATGGGCGGGGTGGCTCCGGCAAGGCAGGCGGCGACAGCCTGCGTTCTGCATTGGCGGCAGCCCGACTGTCGCCCGAGGAGTATTCCGCGCTCGGCGGTCCGGCCACGATGGCTGGCGGCGAAGCCGATGGCGCGGCATTGGCTGACGACGTGGCTCGAATCGTCGCGGCGCAAGAGGGTCCGTGGCCGCCGCCAAGGCGCACGGACTGACCGAACCATGCTGCGCATTGGCGCACAGCGGTTCCGCGAGGTGCATTTGGAACCAGACCTGGACACCAGGAGACCAGGAAGCAGCTTCCTGCGGCGGCTGTTCCGTCGAGGTGGCCCGTCGGCACTCGCGCGCGAACGCGAAGCCGTCGTGATTGCGTTCGCGAGTGGCAAGGGTGGGACTGGCAAGTCCTTCCTCACGACCAACGCCGCAATCGCACTGCATCGCGCCGGCAAGCGTGTCGCGGTGGTCGATTGCGACTTCGGTCTGGCGAACGCCCATCTGCTGTTCGGTGTCAACCCCCGCTACTCGATGCAGCATCTGCTGGACGGCGTGGTGCCCGTGCAGGAGGTTTTGTCGCCTACGCCGCATGGTCCGGGACTGGTTGCGGGTGGTTCCGGCATCTCCAGCCTCGCCGAACTCGATGCGCGGCACATGCAGGCACTGGCCAAGGCGCTGCACTGGCTCGCCGGGTGTCACGATGTGTTGCTGCTCGATTGCCCCGCGGGCTTGGCACCACAGTCCATGATCACCGTGCTCGCGGCACAGCACGTAGTGATCGTGACCAATCCCGAGATCGCAGCCCTCACCGATGCCTATGCACTGATCAAGTGCCTGGCGCGTCAGCCTGCGCACCCGGTCGTGCATCTCGCAGTCAATCGTGTCGCCCAACCTGGGCTCGGGCAGGCGACATTCGATCGGTTGGCCGAAGTTTCTCGTCGGTTTGCCGGCTGTGAAATCCACTACGTCGGAGAGGTGCCGGAGGACCCCGCCGTGACGCATCGTCGCCTCGGACAGCCCCCTCTGATCCTCGGACTTCCCGAATGCGCGACATCCCAGGCCATTCTCTCGGTGCTGCGGACCCTCGAGAGGCAGATCGAGGTTCCACCTCGCAATCTGCCAGACGGTGGAGTGGAAGCGCGGATGATGATCCAGATCCGCCGCTGGTGAGCCGTCGTCGGCTCGTGTTGGGACTCTGGGCGTTCGTCGTGTTCGGCCTGGCGGTGCGTGCCTTCGCCCGAAGAACGATCGGTGAGGCTACGGCGGATCCGATCCAGATCGCGCCGACGACGCTCGACCTGAATCGAGCCACGATCGGTGAACTGCGGGTGCTGCCTGGAATCGGCGCCGTGCGGGCGGAGGCGATCGTGTTGCATCGCGTCCGGAACGGGCCGTTCCGGTGCCTCGAGGACTTGGATCGGGTCGATGGGCTCGGCCCGGAGACGCTGGAGGAGTTGCGTCCTTTCGTTCGCGTGGGCGGTGGCACGAGTGTTCCAGCTGCGCGATGAGCTGGCGCAACGAACGGTTCTTCATCGGCGCGACGTTGGCTGCGACCAGGGATGGTTTGGTGTAGTCTTGCTCCGACCCATGGACCGAATCGGTAGCCTGCTCGACTGCGTTCACCGAGCCCTCGCCGAGGACCTCGGTTGTTCGGATCTGAGCTTGGATGCCGACGTTACGGGCAGGTTGTGCCTGCCTGCCTTGACCGTCGGCAACGCGCGGCTGGTGGCGAAATCCAAAGGTGTGCTCGCGGGCCTGGAGTGTGTTGTCGAGGCGTTCCGGGCCATGGATCCAGCCAGCGAGGTTCGTGTCGAGTTGCGTGATGGGCAGAGGTTCGGGAGCGGCGATCTGATCCTGCAGGTGCATGGCGGCATGCGCGCATTGCTGGCCGCGGAACGGACGGCTCTGAACTTCGCGCAGAGACTCTCGGGAATCGCGACGATGACGCGGGCGTTCGTCGATGCCGTGGCTGGAACAAGGGCGAGGATCTTCGATACCCGCAAGACGACACCGGGGTTGCGCCTGCTCGAGAAGCGTGCGGTCGTGGCTGGCGGTGGACACAATCACCGCATCGGGCTCTATGATCAAGTGCTGCTGAAAGAGAACCATTTCGGATTTGCGCGACCGACGAGCTACGAAGAGGTCGTGCTGCGCTGTGTCCGCGAGCAGGACAGACCGGTGATCGCCGAGGCCAGGAACATCGGCGAGGCGGTCGCCGCTGTGCGGGGCGGAGCATCGGTGGTGCTACTCGACAACTTCAGCCCTGGCGAACTGCTGCGGGACGCCGTTTCGAGGGTGAGGCAGACTGCGGTGTCCGTGGGCCGCAGTGTCGAGGTCGAAGCATCAGGTGGGGTCGACCTGACCTCGGTGCGGGCGTTCGCCGAGTGTGGCGTCGATCGCATCTCCATCGGGGCGTTGACGCACTCGGCGCCCGCAGTAGATCTCTCACTGCTGGTCGATGGAGTCGCCTGATGGAACGTCGGCTCTCGTTTCCGCCCAATGCCGGGGTCGTGAGGCAGCTGCGGGGCCAGGTCCGCCGGCTGGCAGCGAAACTCGGTGCAAGCGCAGGTGCTTGCGACAGCATCGCCCTGGTCGTCGATGAACTCGTCAACAATGCCGTCGAACACGGTTCGACCTACCGGCGCATCAATCTTGACCTGACGATTCAGATCGACATCGCCCCTGAGGGCTTGTCGATCGAGTTCTTCGATCCGGAGATGCCTGCCGCCATCGTTCAGGAGCTGGCCCGAGCACTCGCCGCGACCGCCGGCGGGATGCCCTCGTTGGAGAGCGAACGAGGACGCGGCCTGTTCTTGTTGTCGGTCTACCTGCAAGACCTGAGGGCCGAGGTCGCGCCGGCAGGCGGGCTTCGCCTCGCCGGGCTCGTGGCGCAGTGATCCTGCAGCCAAGCAAGGACTCTCCGCCGCCGTTCCGCCCTGGAATCGATGCAGCGCTGCGGTCTTGGCTTCGGCTGCCGCGTCGGTTGCGGGCATTGGCGCCGCTGCTCGTGATGGGAGCCCTGTGGTGGTCCTCGTCGTGTGAGTTGCCTCAGCGAGAACCAAGCCTGCTGCGATCCTTGGCCCACAACGGCATGCACGGCGTTGCCTACGCCGCGCTCGCCGGGCTCCTGCTGCTCGCCTCCGGAGTGACCGCGAACAGGCCACCTGGTGTCAGATGGGCTTCGGCATGGAGCCTGTGCTTGGCGATCGCGTACGGCATCGTCGATGAACTGCACCAGTCGTTCGTGCCGGGCCGTGTGTGCTCCGTGGTCGATGGACTGTCGGATGCTTTCGGCGCCGCGTCGGCGTTGACCTTTCTCGAGGCTCGTCTGCAGCCGTGCCGCTTCTGCGCCACCGCGTTCCCCATCTGCGTCGTCGCGTGTGTCGGGAGCGTGGTGCTGGCGACCTGGGGGCCGTGGTGATCTCCTGCCAGGACACGGTGTCATGGTGCCGGGCCGGTTGGAGCTGCTGGCCGCGGCGGATGCGGTAAGCGTGGCACTCACCTGCTCCCTTTGCGTCGCGAACCTTTCTGCATCCTCCGGCGCGTTTCTTGCGCTGGGGGGCCTGCCATGAAGCAATTCCCGCTGTTCTGTGTGGTGGCCCTTCTCGGGGCCGCCG
>JAYUCN010000876.1:0-3085 GCA_043740335.1 Planctomycetota bacterium | reverse complement strand
GATCCTTGGCGCCGAGCTTGGCCTTCTCGACGCCGCGGTGGGCCGGGCAGTTGAAGGTGCCGAGCGGCGTCACGACCTGGCGCAGCATCTGCATGTGGCAGACCTTGGGCTGCTTCGTGTAGTCGCGCCAGTTGCCGGCCATGAGCACACGCAGGTTGGTGCTCGCGAGCACGCGGAAGCCGGGCCGCACCGCCGCGCGCGCCTCCGTGAGGTTCTGCTGGATGCGCGACGTTACCGCCTGCAGCTCGGCCTCGGTCTTCGCGGGATCCATGACCTCGGCACCGTCGGCCTGCCGCTCGAGGAACGGTTTGAACGAGATGTAGTCGAACTGCGCGTCGGACGCGCGCTGCGCGGCCATCACCATCTCGTGGATGTTCTCGACGATCTTGACCTCGCCGCGGCTGCCGCCCTTCCACGTGATGACGAACGAGAAGCCGACCTGAAGTGCCGGGTTGCTGGCCTTGATCTTCGGGATCCAGCTGCAGATCTCGTCGAGTGTCAGCGTCTTGCTCGACGGATGGTGCATGCGACGGAACACGTCGTTGCTGCCCGAGTCGAGCGACAGGCGCACCCAGTCCCCCGCCGTGAAGAACGGTGCGGCCGCGAGGATGCGGTCACCGCGACTGCCGTTGGTGACGACGGCGACCGAGAGCCCGAGGCCCTTGCAGAACTCGACGATGCTGGCGAAGCCCGGATAGAGCGTCGGTTCGCCGCCGCCGATGAGGATCACGCTCTTCAAGCCGCGCTCGGCCATGCGCTGCAGCGAGGCGCGCAGGTCTTCGTCCTCGTAGCGGACCTTGCTGTTCAAGATGTCCCAGTCGATGCAGTGGTCGCAGGCGTAGTTGCAGGCCGTGGTCAGGTCGAGGTTGATCGACAGCGGAGCGAGGTCGGGCATCGGCGGCGCCTCGGCCCCGGCGGCCGCCGCCTTGCGCATGGCGCGCTGCCAGCGCACGTAGTCGACGACCTTGGGCCACATGCTCGGCTGCTGGAGCTTCTGCGCGAAGTCGTGCACCTTCTCGACGGGTCGCGCTTCGTTCGGTCGCGCCTCAGCGGGTGCATGCGTCGAGGGCGCGGAGGACACCCGCGTAGAGGCGGAGGCGGACGTCGACGGCGGTGGCGAAGGCAGTGGCGAAGGTTCTGGTTCGTTCACGATCGTTGGCCTGCTGGAGAGCGGCGAAACGATACACGAGTTGGCGCAGCGGATCCTGCACGTTCACGGTGCGATCGTGCGCGACGAACGATTGGGTGTAGTCGGGGCCGATGCGGCGGTCGATGCGGAGCCCGTTCACGGCGATCCACGCGGGGCGGGGTGGTTCTGGGCAACGGCGCAGATGCAGTTCCACGGCGATGGGGCCTGAGGTCGCGGTCAGTTCGAACGCGACGACGTTGGCTTCGGCATCGGGCGCTTGGTTGGTCTGGCGCACGTTGGCGAGCGTGGTCTGAGCGTCGATGGCAACGAGCGCCTGCGCCACGCTGAGCACGTGCGAGAGAGAATCGGCGACCATGGTCGGGCCAGCCGCAGCGGGCCCGAGTCCCATCGCGATGCGGCGCACGGGGGCACCGACGATCTCGGGATGCAAGGCGAACAGGGCGGACAGCACGAACGGCCATTGGCAGTTCTCGTCGAGCAAGAGACCGCGGGCGCGGAACTGTGCGATGCGCTCGCGGCCAGCGGCTGCATCCTGCCAGGGAACGAGCGGCTTCTCGCAGAGGCACGTCACGCCGGCTGCCAGCGCCGCATCTAGGCCTTCGAGATGGTGCGCGACTGGCGATGCGACCACGATCGCGTCGACCGAACGGGCGAGCGAGTGCGCATCGGCAGCGGCGGCGACGGCATGGCCCAACCGGGTCGTGAGTGCCGCGGCCGCCCGCTGCGCCGAAGCTTCATCGCGTCCAGAGACCGCGGTGACGACGGCACCAGCCGCTTCGAACGCATCGGCGAAGTACGGCCCAAGACCCTGCTGCGTCCGACCCGCACCGACGATCCCCACCCGCAGCGGCGGTGCCAGCACCTTCCTGACAGCACCCGGGTCGTTGGCGAATGGTCCGCTGCCGCTCACGCCAGAAAGACTATGCGGAGGTCGAACACGCGGCGTTCAGAAAGTGCCGATCGTCAGCGTGAGCCGGTTCGTGCTCGTGAGGCCGGTGATAGTGCCGAGCGCGTCGAGTTCGAGTGGCACGACCTGCTGGTGCAGAAACTGGCCCGCCAGCACCACAGCGTTGGGGATCGCGAGCGTTGCCTGGGCGACGCCCGCCGTCGGCACCAGAGGATCGAACCGGTCGGGACTCACGCGCAGTACGCAGCCGTCGAGGCCCTGCGGCAGGATCGACGACAGGGAAACCGATGCGGTCGAGAACCCGAGCACGCCGATCGCGAGCGCGTTCGCCGGCATGCCGGTCGCGATGGAGCGGAACGTGGACCCGGTCCATGGCAACGTCGTGGCCGTCAACACAACAGGGCCACCAGCACCAATGCAGCCGGTGCCGTACGAAACAATGCCGGCCGGGCAGGTCGTCGTGAGTCGCGCCAGATAGGGAGAGACGGCGCCGTTGACGATGGTGAACCCACCACCCGCCATCAGGTCCCCGTTCGACAGCGTCGTCAGGGCGTACACATTGTCATAACCGCCGCCGCTCATGCCCGAACCCAGCGCGGACCAGCTCGTGCCATTCCAGCGCGCGATGCGGTTGGCACTCACACCCCCGGCCGCGAAGATGATGCCACCCGCCACGAGGTCCCCGTTCGGCAACGGCGTCAGGGAGTGCACCGTGCCGTTGATTCCCGAACCGAGCGCCGACCAGCTCGTGCCATTCCAGCGCGCGATGTTGGAAGCCCATACGCCTCCTGCGAGGCCGAACGAACCACCGGCCACGAGATCCCCGTTCGGCAGCGTCGTCAGGGCGTTCACGCCGAGAGTGCCACCGGTCATCCCCGAACCGAGCGCCGACCAGCTCGTGCCATTCCAGCGCGCAATGTAGTTCGCAATCACGCCCCCAGCGGTGATGAAGTCGCCACCCGCCACGAGGTCCCCGTTCGGCAGCGTCGTCAAGGCGGACACGGTGCCGTAGTAGCTGACGATCAGTC
>JAYUCN010000875.1:0-7499 GCA_043740335.1 Planctomycetota bacterium | reverse complement strand
TTGCACACTTGCCGCCGGCCGCCCGGTCGCCGGCCGCAATCCACCGACCGCGATCCTCCGCGCGGCAGGCCCCGGGCGGTCGCCAGGGCAAGAGTCGGTTCGCGCGCGTCGTTGGGCACGCAACGTGCAGGGACGCCACGCCATACCGCGCTCGCCGTCCGCGGAGGCCTGCGCATGGGCACTTTCTGCCGTGTACAGAACGACGGCCGTGTAGCTCACGGGGCGGAGCCTGTGTGCATCCCATTTCGCAAGATCCACCATGAGAACCAAGATCGTGTTGTTCGCGGCGCTCGCCGCCAGTCCCCTCCTCTTTGCCCAGGACGACAAAGGCGCGCCGCCCGCGGGCTCGCCCCAGATGCCGAACCCCAAGGTCAAGCAGCACGAACTGCTGGCGATGTTCGCCGGTGACTGGGAGAGCGTTTGCAAGACGTCTGCCATGCCGGGCGTACCAGACATGGACAAGCCGTCCGAGTCGACGGGGACAGAACACGCGGAGCTGATCTGCGACGGTGTCTGGCTCAAGTCGACCATCAACGGCACCCACAAGGGCAAGCCGTTCCAGGGCGTCTGGCTCGCCGGTTACGACCCCTTCCAGAAGCACTACGCAGCCATCTGGGTCTCCAACCAGGACGAGCCTTCCTGCTCCTCCGCAGGGACCTACGACGCGAAGTCGAAGACCTGGACGTTCACCGGCAAGTCGCCGATGGGCCCGGTCCGCAACACCTACGTGTTCAAGGACGCCGACAATTCCACCGAGACCTGCTTCGTCAAGGCAGCCGACGGCAAGGAGACGCAGTGCATGCAGATCGTGCGCAAGCGCGGGAGGAACGCGTCGGCGCGCGATGCCACCGCGACGACGGCAACGTCGCCAGAGAACGCGGTGCTGGCCGAGGGCGTGGGCAACTGGCAGGCGGTCGTCACCCACAGCACGCCCGGCCAACCACCGGCCGTGGAGACGTGCACCGAGCTCGTCGTCCCCATCTGCGAGGGCCGATGGGTCTGGTCCGACTTCAAGGGACACCTGATGGGCACGCTGTTCGAGGGCCACGCGTTGACCGGCTACGATGCCAAGGAGAAGAAGTTCGTGAGCTTCTGGATCGACTCCTGCTCGGCAACGTCCATGCGAACCTCGGGGACCTACGACGCCGGCAAGAAGGTGTTCACCTACGACGGCGAGTGTGTCGACGATCATGGCAAGCCGATGACGGTCCACCAGGTCTACTCGCACAAGGACCAGGACACGCGCACCCTGGAGATGACCTTCAAGGGCGCGGACGCGACCCACGAGATGAAGATCGACTACAAGCGCATCAGGGGCTGAGGCCTCGCGGAACCACGGGACGAACGGCCCACGCTCGCGGCCGCGGCCATCAGTTCGTATGGTCTGGTCGCCATGCGTCGCCGTCCGATCCCGCTCTCCTGTGTCGCTGCCCTGTGCCTGCTGTGGTGGTCCGCGTGTTCGACGCCGCCGGTCTTGGTGCCGCCCATGGGCCAGCCGGCGCCAGCACCCACACCGGCCGTCGGCGAGCGGCCCGCGTTCGCCGCGCCAGCGACACGGAACGATGAGGTCTTCGATTCCTATCACGGCACCGAGGTCGCCGATCCGTATCGCTGGCTCGAGGACCAGGACGGTGCGGAGACCGCCGCCTTCGTCGCGGCCCAGAACGCCGCCAGTCGCGCGTTCCTCGACGCGATCTCACAACGCGGTCCGATCCACGAACGCCTGCGCGAGCTGTGGAACTTCCCGCGCGCGAGTGCTCCCGAACATCACGGCGACACCTGGTTCTGGACGCACAACGATGGACTCCAGAACCAGTCCGTCTGGTTGCTGGGCACGACTCCGGCAGACGAAGGCCACGTCTTGCTCGACCCCAACACGCTGAGTGCTGATGGCACCACAGCCCTCGCAGGCTTCCAACCATCCGAAGATGGAAGGCTCGTCGCCTATGCGACGTCGGCGAGCGGCAGCGACTGGCAGGAGTGGCACGTGCTCGATGTCGCCACGCGACAGCCGCTGACCGATCGGGTCCAATGGGCCAAGTTCACAAGCGCGGCCTGGACCACGAACGGCAAGGGCTTCTTCTACCAGCGCTACCCGGCCCCAAAGGCGGGCGAGGTCTACCAGGCTGCCAATCGCAACGCGCAACTGTGCTACCACCAGGTAGGCACCGAGCAGGCCGCGGACCGCGTCGTCTACGAACGGCCCGACGAGCCCGAGTGGAGCTTCGGCGCCGAAGTCACCGAGAGCGGCCGCTTTCTCGTCGTGACCGTGCGGTCGGGCACCGACCGCCGCAATCGCATCGTCCATGCCGACCTCACGCAGGAAGGCTGGCCCGTGCAGACGCTGCTCAATGACTTCGATGCGCACTACGACTTTCTCGGCCACGACGGCGACACGTTCTGGTTCCACACCGACCAGGGAGCACCGCGGGGTCGCATCGTCGCTCTCGATCGCAACCAGCCGCGCGACCCGTGGCGCACGCTCGTCGCCGAACAGGCGGACACCTTGCAGCAAGCGCGCGTACTCGGCGGCCATTTCGTCTGCACCTACCTCACCGATGCCGCCCATCGCATCGCCGTGCACACTCTGGACGGTTCGCCCAAGGCCGCGATCGCGTTGCCGACGCTCGGCAGCGTCGGTGAGTTCGAAGGCAAGGCCGCGGATCCGGTCGCCTTCTTCACGTTCCAGTCGTTCGCGCAGCCACCGACCGTCATGCGCCACGACTTTGCGACCGCGCAGACGACCGTGTTCCGGCCGAGTGCGTGCGCCTTCGATGCGAGCGGGATCGTCACCGAACGCAGGTTCCTCCAGAGCGGCGACGGCACGAGGCTCTGTCTGTTCCTCGTGCACAAGCAGGACATGGTCCTCGACGGCAGCAACCCCACCTACCTCTACGGCTACGGCGGCTTCGACATCTCGCTCGTGCCGAGCTTCTCGGTGCAGAACATGGTCTTCCTCGAACGCGGCGGCCTCTATGCGCACGCCATCCTGCGCGGCGGTGGTGAGTACGGCGAGGCCTGGCATCGCGCCGGCATGCGCGAGCACAAGCAGCACGTGTTCGACGACTTCGTCGCCTGTGCCGAGTTCCTGATCCGGAACGGCTACACGCGCACCGACAAGCTCGCCGTCGGCGGTCGCAGCAACGGCGGCCTGCTGGTCGGTGCCGTGCTGACGCAGCGTCCCGACTTGTTCGGAGCCGCGATCCCCGAAGTCGGCGTGCTCGACATGCTGCGCTACCACAGGTTCACGATCGGGGCGGCATGGGCGCCCGAGTACGGCACGAGCAGCGATCCCGAACAGTTCCGTTGGCTGTTCGCCTGGTCGCCGCTGCACCGCGTGCGCGCGGGCGAGCACTACCCGCCGACGTTGGTCATGACGGGCGACCACGACGATCGCGTGCTGCCAGGCCACAGCTACAAGTTCGCGGCGACGCTGCAGGCGGCCCAGGGTGGGGACGCGCCGATCCTGCTGCGCGTCGAACCCGCCTCGGGCCACGGCGCTGGCAAGCCAGTCAGCAAGCTCATCGACGAAGCTGCCGACCGCTGGGCGTTCCTCGCCGCCGTGCTTGGATCGTAGGCCAGCCGGCTCAGGCCCGGTTGATCAGGAACGTCGCGATGTCGCCGAGGAACTGCTCGAGGTAGGCGCGGTGCTCCTGCGACACCTTCTGCGCGTCGAGCGACGCCAGCATGAGCTCCAGCCAGCGATCGCGCGCCCGCTGGTCGATCGCGAACGGTGCATGCCGCTGACGCAGACGCGGATGGCCGCGGTCGCGCAGGTAGTCGGGCGGCCCGCCGAAGCGGTAGACGAGGAAGCTGTGCAACCGCTGCTCGGCGCCAGCCAGGTCGTGCGCGGGATACAGCGGCCCGAGGATCGGGTCGTCGGGGACGTGTCGGTAGAAGCCTGCCACGATCGCGCGCAACGTCTCGGGCCCCAGCAACTGGTAGATCGGCAGCTCGTCGGACTCAGCCACGCGCACAGCGTGGTGGATCGTCAGCCGAACGCAAGTACGATCCCCACGCGATGGTGTTCCACGAACTGCCCGACCCTGCCGAACGCGAGTTCGACCGCAGCCTGCGCCCCACTTCGTTCCGCGAGTTCGTCGGCCAGGAGCAGATCCGCGACAACCTCAACATCGCGATCACGGCGGCGCGCGGCCGCAAGGAGCCGCTCGACCACGTGCTGCTGTGCGGGCCGCCGGGTCTCGGCAAGACCACGCTCGCCCACCTCATCGCGCAGGGCATGGATGTCGACCTCGTCATCACATCGGGTCCGGCACTTGGCGCGCCGAAGGACCTCGCCGGCACGCTCACACGCTTGAAGCGCGACCAGGTCCTGTTCATCGACGAGATCCATCGCCTGCCGATGGCGCTCGAGGAGTACCTCTACTCGGCCATGGAGGACCACGCGATCGACGTCGTGCTCGATCCGGGGCCGGGCGGTCGCAGCGTGCGTCTCGGCGTGCAACCATTCACGCTGGTCGGCGCGACCACGCGCGAAGGTCTGCTGACGGCCGCGTTCCGCTCGCGCTTCGGCATCGTCGAGCGCCTCGAGCCGTACCCGAGCAAGGACATCGAACAGATCCTGCTGCGCGCGGCTATCCGCCTCGCGGTGACGCTCGAGGCCGAGGCGGCGTCTCTCTGCGCCGAGCGCAGCCGCGGCACCCCGCGCATGGCGTTGCGCATCTTGCGCCGCGTGCGCGACCTGGCCCAGGTGCAGAAGAAGGCGAGCATCGACGCGACGGTGGCACTGGAGGGACTCGCGCGCCTGCGCATCGATGTCCTCGGCCTCGAGGAAGTCGACCGTCGGCTGTTGCGCGCCCTCGCCCAGCGCGGCGAGGCGATCGGGCTCAAGACCCTCGCGGCCATGATCGACGAAGCCGAGGACACGCTCGAAGAGGTGCTCGAGCCGCACCTGATCCGCTGCGGCTTGATCGCGCGCACGCCGCGCGGCCGCGTCGCGACCGCACGTGCCTACGAGCACCTCGGCCTGCAGGGCCAACCCGAACGCCGGAGCGGCGAACTGCCGTTCGCGTGATTGGCACCGCCCCGACCGTGACCGCCTTCCGCTTCGAACTGCTGGCACAGCACGGCACGCTCCGCCGCGGTCGCTTCCACACGCCACACGGCTGCTTCGAGACGCCGTGCTTCGCGCCGGTCGGCACCTACGCAACGCTGAAGGGCTTGACGCCCGAACAGGTGCGCGCAACGGGCACCGAGTTGATCCTCGCCAACAGCTACCACCTGCACGTGCGCCCCGGTGCTCCACGCATCGAACGCCTCGGTGGCCTGCACCACTTCATGGGCTGGGACGGGCCGATCCTCACCGACTCGGGTGGCTACCAGGTCTTCTCGCTCGGCGGCAGGGTCAAGGTCGACGACGACGGCGTCACCTTCCAGTCGATCATCGACGGCAGCACGCACCGCTGCACGCCGGCGTCCGTGCTCACGTTCCAGAGGCAACTCGGCCCCGACATCGCGATGGTGCTCGACCACTGTCCGCCGGGTGATGGCGATGCTGCGACGCAGCGGACTGCGCACGAACGCACGCTGCGTTGGGCCCGCATGGCACGCGACGTGCACGATGCGTGGGGAGGTTGTGCGCGCGGGCAGGCCGTGTTCGGCATCTGCCAGGGTGGTACCGATCCGGAGCTTCGTGCGCAGAGTGCGCAAGCGATAGCGGCGATGGACTTCGATGGCTACGCGATCGGCGGACTCAGCGTCGGCGAGACGAAGCAGCAGATGGCCGTGGCGCTAGGCGCCTGCGTCGAGCATCTGCCACCACAGAAGATCCGCTACATGATGGGTGTCGGCACGCCGGAAGACCTGCTCGCCGCCACGGCGCAGGGTGTCGACATGTTCGACTGTGTGATCCCGACGCGACACGGCCGCAACCACACGGCGTTCGGTGCTGATGGCGTTTCGATGAAGCTGCGCAACGCGCAGTATGCCGACGATGGCAGGCCCTTGGTCGAGACATGCGAGTGCTACACGTGCACGAAGTACAGCCGCGCCTATCTGCGTCACCTGGCAGTCGCCGACGAGATGCTGGCCGGCATCCTGCTCTCCATCCACAACATCCACTTTCTGCAAGACCTGATGCGCGGCATTCGCGCGCGGGCCGAAGGCAAGAGCTGAGCGCGCCGGCACGGGGGCGGTCGCGACACTCGGCGCGAGCGGTAGCGTGCCAGCATCAGTCGAGCGCGTGCCGGAACGAATGAGCGGTGCATTGCGGAGAAACCTACCTGACAGCTCTGACACTGCACGAACTGGAACGCATCAAAGCCCACCACCGCAGCCTCACTGTGAAACGGCGGGTTGCCGTCGCTGACTTTCCAAGATCTCCACGTCGCAGGGCGAGCTAGCACGGCAACGCACCGGACGCGGCTTCACCGCGCCGCTGATCGGCAAGGCCCGACAGCAACCGCCTCTGCCCTTCCTGGTAGCTCGCCTGGTCGAAAGCGTGACGTGACGAACTGCGGCGGGACCTGCCTCGTGTCCGCGACACCTGCAAGAGTGCCGCCACGCGCCTACAGGGTCAGTTGATCGTTGCCGACGCGATGCGGGCTGGCATGCTGTTCTCCCTCCACGGCATCCCTACCCGCAGGACCTGCTGCGCCGCATCCGCGCGCGGGCCGAAGGCAACGCATGAAGCTTCCCGCACCCGTCTCCCTGTGGTTCCTGCTAGGGACTCTGTCGCTGCCGGCGCAAGCCCCCACGGCATTGCGGATCGGCACCTGGAACCTCGAGTTCCTCGGCGCGCCTGGCAACCTGCGCAACGACGTACCACCGCGCACCGATGCCGATCTCGCCGCGATCGGTACGAAGGTGAAGGAACTCGGCGTCGCGGTGCTCGCCGTGCAGGAGATCTGCGGTGAGGCACCGCTCCAGAAGGTCGCCACCGCCATCGGGCCGAGTTGGATCGTGCTGCTCGGCACGACCGGTGGCTGGGACGACGGCAAGACCTCGCAGAACATCGGCTTCCTCTACGACAGCGCCGTTGTCGAACTGCTGCAGGCCGAGGAGCTGCTGACGTTCCCGCGCCAACTCGAGGGCGTGCCGATCTTCCATCGTGTGCCCGTGACCGCGTGCTTCCGCCACCGCGCGACCGGATTCGACTTCCGCATGGTCACCGTGCACCTGAAGGCCGGCCAGAAGGCCCAGGACGAACAGAAGCGCCGGCTCGAGGCGACGACGCTGCACGACTGGTTGCAAGAGCTCGAGCAGACGCCGGGCGAAGACCAGGACATCGTGCTGCTCGGCGACTTCAACAGCAGCTACGGCAGCGAACCCGAGACCGTGCTCGAGAGCGGGCACACGATGACATACCTCGAACCCAGGACGCCGACGCCGACCATCATGCATTTCGCCTCGCCGATCGATCAGATCGTCGTGGCACCCGGCTTCGGTGAACTGCGCGCCGACACGTTCACCGTGCATGGCGACCTCGGTGGGCTCGACAAGAACGCGTGGCGCAAGATCTACAGCGACCACTTCCCGGT
>JAYUCN010000874.1:0-7506 GCA_043740335.1 Planctomycetota bacterium | reverse complement strand
TTCCTCGAGGCTGTGGAAGACCGCCTTCCCGTTGGTCGCGTGCAGCACGAACTGGGCGCACCGGCCGAGGCCGCCTTCGACCAGGCTGCGGTTGGTCGTCATCATCAGGTACGAAGTGAGCCCGCTGAGGACCTCGCTGCCGAGCCCCTGATCCAGGGATTCCGCCGCCACGAGCCCATCGATGGTCAGCACGGCAGCACCCTTCACGCCGGGCAGGCGGTGCAACTCGGCAACCGCGTCGTGAATCTTGCTCATGCTTGGTTCTCCCCCACCGAATGGAGAGCGCCGGCCACGATCTCCTGCAACTCGGCCATCACCTGGCCGAGGTCGGCACCGCGGTCGCACTGGGCTGCAGCGAGGACTTCCCCATAGACGCAGATGCAAATGTGCCCGAAATCGCCGTCGACGACGGTCTTGTTCGCACTGCCGATGTCGAGCCGCTTGGCGAACCGGTGCGCTGCCTTGGCCACGACTCGCACGACCCGGAGGAACGGGTCGCGCCCGTCGCGGATCGCGCCCTTGACCAGGGCCTTGGAGCCCCGGATGAATGTCGCCTTCCGAACGCCCGCAATCTCCGCCACCTGCGAAAGGCCGCCGCGCGCCCGAGTCATCGACTCGTCCCCCTGCGGTTTCGGGGCAGCGGCGAGAGACGGGTGCAGCAGGCAACCGTGCGCTTCGACATCGTCGAGCAAGGAGTCGATGTTGGTGCCATGGTCCGCGAGGCCGGTCACGTGGTGCAGTAGCGCCTCCAGTTCCGGATCGGCGCGCCCGACTTCCCGCAGGACCTCCAGGTGCCCTGCCGCCGCCCGCACGGCGCCGATCCGATAGAGCACCTCACCCAGCAGCCGCCGGGCCTGCGCTTCGCTGCCGTCCATGTGCACGGCGCGCTCGAGACAGCGAACTGCCTCCTGGCCTTCGCGCGCCGCCAGGTCGCGGTAGAAGTTCATCAAGCGCACCTGGCCCTGCACGAGCCACGAACCCGCATCGTCCGGGAAGCGCACACTCCACTCCTGACACGTCGCATGCAGTGCAGCCGTGTCACCGAGTTCGACGTACACCTGCGCGAGTTCGCGAAAGAGCTGCGGGTTGGGCGACCGCGTCAGCCTCGCGCGCAGCTCCGTGGCGCGCTTGGTCCGCAGCCCGCGTCGCGAGCAATCTAGCAGCTTGCGCAGCTCGGTCGACTTCGGGAAGAGCGCCAGCCCGTCCTCGCCGACCCGTTCCGCCTTGTCGTGCATCTCCAGGTTGATGTAGACCTGACCCAGATCGACGAACGTCGACGGCGATGGTTGCTCGCGTGCTCGCTGCTCGAGCCGCCGCAGTTCCTTCCACACCTTCATCCGCTGGATCAGATGCATGTCGTCTCCACGCCGCTGCACTAGCGGAACAGGATCACCTCGCCGCCCGCCGAAGGCAGGCCGACGACGAAGTCGTCGATGCCGACCACACCTGGCGCCAATCCGCTGTCGGCGTACTCCCATTGCAAGGCCATCGAGTCGAGCTGGATGGACTGCAGCACGTCGTGGGTCGGCTTGGTCCTGGTCTTTTGCCGCCGCAACTGCACCAAGGCCCGCTGGCCCAGGACACGCAGACCTCGCTGCGGGGTGCCGTCGAGCTGCAGTTCCCTCAGGATCTTGCCCGCCGACCGATCGATGGTGACGAGCTTGCCATCCACGCCGAAGGCGACCACGACCGTCTTGCCGAGCGCGATCTCGCCATCGGCCAGAGTGCGGCCGAGAGAGACCACCCAGAGCACACGCCCGTCGGCGCTGTCCACCGCCCGGATGTTGCCGTCGGAACACCCGAAGTACAGGGTGCCGTGCTCACTGAGCACGCGCGTCGAGATGCCGACCGGACTGCGCAGCACGCTGACCGTCTTGCCGTCGGTGGCGTCGAGGATCAGCACCCGTCCATCGACGGTGCCGACGTGAACCTGGCGGCGGTCGATGGTGCAGGGGCCGGAGGGTGCGCTGTCCAGGGTGATCGACCACAGGTGGCTGCCACCGGCCTGTTCCCAGCAATGCAGCACGCTCTCGCGGTCGATGACGGCGACTCGCCCCTCGCCAACCATGATCTCGGTCGAAACACCAGCGGCCACGGTGACCGGCCACTTGCTGGCCGGCTGCGACGAGTCGAGGGGCAAGCACTCGATCGTGTTCTCGTTGGTGGTGAAGAAAACGCGACCATTCTGTACGACCGGTGTCGAGTCGACTGCCTTGAGTCCGCTGAGGCCGCGCACGTGCCGGCTGGTGCCATCGGTGCGAGAGAGGCCCAGGCGTCCGCCGCGGAGGCCGACCGCCAACCATCCTTCGCCGAGCCCGACGCCAGTCTGCACGGCCGCGTCGAAGGTAATGCGGCGGTCGGCCACCACCTCGAGCACTGCCTCGATCTGCGCCTGCTTGCCATCGACCAGGATCTGCCGCGGTTCAAAGCCATCCAGTTGCGTCAGCAATTGCACGACCTGACCCGGGGCGCACGATACCAGGGCAGGCGTGAGCAGCGTCTCCGTCTTGCCTGCCACGGTCCTCTCCATCGCGATGCCGTTCCGCAGCAACACCGCCCCGGTGGGTCGGGTCGATACGAGCACTGGGATCTGCACCCGTCGCGCGCTGGCCGTCGCCCCGAAGTCGGCGTGCAGTCGCAGCGCCCGCTCGCGTGCCTTCGGCCAATCCCCGGCGGCCAGAAGCGCGTCATGGTCGGCCGCCAGCTTCTCAGCGTCGTCCAGGAATTCGCGCAGCCGTCGCCAGGAACTCTCGATCTGCTGCTCCGCGGCCCACGCCACGTCACTCGCCGCCCCGGCTTGAGCCACCAGTTCTCTGACCTTGGTCAGCGACCGCAACGAGTCCTCGGGATGTCCGGCCAGGAACTGTTCGCGATGCTGCGTCCACAGCAGCTTGTACTGTTCGCGCAGGTTGTTGATCTCGTTCTCACGGCCGGCGCGCTCGGAAGACCGACGGGCCTCGAACCGCTGCCGGGCAGCCTCGATCTGCTGCATCTCGCCTTCGGCCTTGGCGACGGCCGTCGTCAGTGGATGGCCGAGCATGAACTCCTCGTAGATCGTCGAGGCACCCGCGAAGTCCTCGCGCGCCACCAGTTCGTGCAGGTCGATGCGGGCGAAGTCCTCTTCGGCGCGCTCGTTGTAGAACCAGTAGCCACAGCCGAGCACGAGCAGGAGGCAGAAGAGCAGGGCGAGCACACTGAGCGCGCGACCGCGGCGACGCGACCGCTCGTCGAACTCGTAGAGCTTGCGCACCCGCTCAGACACGTCCACACGACTCCGGTCCACCAGCAGGATCTTCTGCAGGTAGGCCACCGCCTCGAGTGGCTTGTCCTGTTTGACGAGGTCTTCGGCGATCGACTCGTAGAGTTCCGCGACGCGCTTCTGGTCGCCGGCCTTCACGTGCACGTTGACCAGGGCCTTCTTCAGATCGGGATCGTTGGGCTCGACGAGCAACAGCCGCTCCAGCAGCGACCGTACGCGCTGGATGTCGCCGAACTCGATGAGCAGATCGACCAGCTCCTTGCCCTCGGCCAGCGGGTCGAAGTTGGCCAGCGGAATGCCATTCTCTCCGAGCGTCAATTCGACCAGCCGCTCGCGCGCCTGCAGGCTGGTCGGCACCAGCGTCTTGACCTCGAGCAGACGCTGCGCTGCACCCGCCCGATCGCCGGCCGACTGCCGGTGCGCCGCCTCGCACTCGAGATGGTAGATCGCGTTCTCGTATTCTTCCGCCGCCTGGTACGCCTTCGCGGCCTGCGAATGCACCTCGGGAAGCCCGACGCCGAGCCCGATGGCTCGTTCGTACAGGTTGATCGCATCCTGGAGCCGACCTTCGGCCATGCACTCGACCGCGAGCGGCAGCACCTCTTCGGTGGCCACGGGTGCGATCACTTCGGCATCGAGCAGCTGGCTCAGCACCTTGCAGACCTGGAAGTTCGACAGGCCGGTGATTTCGATGATGCGCGCGACGTTGCGACGCCCGTCGAGGAGCTCGAAGACGGCGGGGCCATCGGCGCCGAACTGGTCGCTGTCGATCGTGTCCGCGGTAGCGACGAACACTTCGGCGGTCGTCGGCACGCGTTCGCTGATGTAGGCCCACTCGTCGATGCGGCGGGCTGCTTCCATGATCACGCTATCGCAGTTGAAGAAGAACCGCTCGTCGACACTCCCTTCACGCCCATCGATCTGCGAAGCACCTTCGTGGAACTCGAACTTGGCATCGCGGCAGAAGAAGAGGTCGTAGATGTCCTCTTCGAGTTCGATGCGGTACTGATCCTCGAGTTCGCTCGGCTCCAGGTAGCCGCCAGCGAGCAGGCTGTCCGTCAACGGCTGCCCCATGCGGGCAGCATGGTCACGCACCTCGTCGACGGCGACCTCGGTCAGGCGCCGCGTACGGACGAGTCCAGCCACCACCCGATCCAGGATGCGGTGCACGTTGTGGTAGACGGAGACCCCGCGCTGATCGAAGTAGAGGACTTTCCACAACTTGGCCGACTGGATGCTCAGCAGGCCGACCTTCTTGTTGAGGGCCAGCATCTGGAACACCTGGGCCAGGTCAACACTCGCAAGATCTCCTCGTAGTGCCATGGGTGTGCAGGTCCGGACGCTCTGGGAATCCCGGACTCGTCCTATCGACCGGCGGCTGCAGCACGTTGAGAGGATGACAAAAACCCGGGCGTCACGGGGGGGTGGCTGACAGAGCCCCAACCCCGACCGGCGCGGCGGGGTGCACCTTGCTGCGGCGGGGCCAGTGCCATACTGTGGACGCTCATGAGGTCCGTCGGCCGGCTTCTGCAGGCACTACTTGCACGCTTCCACTCGTTCGGTGGCTGGATTGCGTACCGGATCGGCTGTCGGGCGGCGGCGCGGCGACACTTCGAACGAGTCCTGGTGCTGCGTGGGTCCGACTTCCGCGCCTACGTGCACCTCGGAAAGATCGCATTCGACATCGGCGACTACGCCGGTTGGCGACGGGAATTCGAACACGCCAGGCGGGCCAATCCGAAGCGTTTCGAAAAACTGCGCCATCCGTTGGAACTCTTCGAACCGCGACTCGCCGGCACCGACTTCGATTGGACGGCGATGGCCGAGGGTTTCGACGACACGGGCGCCCGCGCCACCTGGCGATCGTTGCGGCCGTTCGGGAGTAGTGGCGGTCACCGCTCCATCGCCAAGCACCAGGACCTGCCGCTCGAGTCGGAGCTCGATGCGCTGCTGCCCGGTCGCGATGCGCGCGCCGATACGAGCGCCGATGCGCCGAAACCGAAGTCGCCAAATCCGAAGTCAGCAGGCGGCACGCCTGGAGGCGATCCCCCGGACGCCACGGTATCGCACGACGATTGTGGTTCCGCGGCGGAGCGGCAGCGCTTGCGCGAACTGGGTCCGATCGCGGCGACCGAGTTCGCACATTGCGACCTCGACGACCTGCTGCGGCGGCTGTCTGGCTAGACATCGACGCGACGACGCGACGACGCGGAGATGCGGGGTGCGGCATCGACGAGGCGTCGACCGCGCGAGCAGGTTCGGCAAGTTGGCGGGTTGCGCCGGTTGCTGTGCCGGTGGCGTCGCCACGACACCGTCGCTAGACTCCCGCACCCGCCACTTCGTCCACCATGCACGCCACCGCCCTCGAGTCCTTCCACATAGCGCTCGGCGCCCGCATGGTGCCGTTCGGCGGCTGGAACATGCCGGTCCAGTACCGCTCTATCCTCGACGAAGCGCGCACCGTGCGCGGCAAGGCCGGGTTGTTCGATCTCGGCCACATGGGCCGGGTGCGCGTCTCCGGCAAGCAGGCCGAGGCGTTCCTCCAGAAGCTCCAGACCAACGACGCTGCCGCCATCCCGCCCGGCAGGATCCGCTACGCGATGATCCTCGACGAGCAGGGGCTGACCCAGGACGACATCCTCGTCTACCGCAACCCGAAGAACGACGGTTTCTTCGTCGTCGTCAACGCCGGCAACACCGCTCGCGACCTGGGTATCATGCGCGCCACCGCGAAGGGCTTCGACGTCAAGATCGAGGACTGCACGGGCAGCCTCGGCATGATCGCGATCCAGGGTCCGCTGTCACAGCAGATCACGCAGCGCTTCTGCAAGGGTGACCTCGCGTCGCTGAAGTACTACGCGTGGATGGAGACGGCAGTCTGCGGCATGCCGATGACGCTCTCGCGCACGGGCTACACGGGCGAGGACGGTTTCGAGATCTACGTGCCGAAGGGCCACGAGCAGCAGGTCTGGGATGCGTTCTTCGCGGCCGGCAGCGCCGACGGCCTGACCGCCATCGGCCTCGGCGCGCGCGACACGTTGCGCCATGAAGCGGGCATGCCGCTGTATGGCCACGAGCTCGACGAAACGACGAACCCGCTCGAGGCTGGCCACGGCTGGGCCGTCAAGATGAACCACGACTTCACAGGCAAGCAGGCCTTGGCGCGCGTGCTCGCCGCCGGCGGCACCGGTCGCCAACTCGTCGGCCTCACCAGCCCGAGCAAGCGCTGCCCGCGCCAGGGCTACCCGCTCGTGCAGGGCAGCACGAAGGTCGGCCAGGTCTGCTCGGGCAACATCTCGCCGGTGTTGGACACCAACATCGCCACCGCCTACGTTCGAACGGACTTGGCGACCCCCGGCACGGCCCTCGAGTTCCTGGTCCGCGACAAGGGCGAACCTTGCGTCGTCGTGCCGCTGCCGTTCTACAAACGTCAGCGCTGAGCAGCCACGCGGCCCAGCCACCGCCCCACGAACTCTCCCCTTCCGGACCCCACGCTTGCCAGCGCCGCACCGAAGGAAACGACCATGCGTCCCACCGACCGCAAATACCTGAAGAGCCACGAGTGGTGCAAGATCGAGAACGGCATCGCCACGATCGGCATCACCGACCATGCTGTCTCGCACCTGAGCGACCTGGTGTTCCTCGACCTGCCCGCCAAGGGTGCATCCGTCACGATCGGCGAGAGCTTCGGCGAGATCGAGTCGGTGAAGGCCGTCAGCAGCCTCTACTCACCCGTGAGCGGCGAGGTGATCGACGGCAACAGGAACCTGCCGGACAACCTCGAATGGCTGACGCAGGAACCGTTCGGCAAGGCCTGGATGATCAAGGTGAAGGTGACAGCCAGATCGCCAGACCTGCTCGACGCTTCGGCCTACGACGCCCACTGCAAGGCCGAGGGCTGAACGGCCGAGAGCCTTCGTGCTGTTGCGCTTGATCGTCGACGACCCCGCCGGTGCCGCATGGAACATGGCGGTCGACGAAGCGCTGCTGACGCTCGCTGTCCAACCGACCCTGCGCCTCTACGGTTGGTCACCGCACGCGGTGTCGCTCGGCTACTTCCAGAGCATCGCGGATTTTCGCGACCTGCCGCCGGCCACTACCGTCGTGCGACGCCTCACGGGCGGCGGCGCGATCCATCACGGCGACGAGGTCACGTTCTCACTCTGCGTCGACGCCGAGTCGTTGCCGCGCAATGTTGCCGCGAGCTACCGCCTGCTGCACGATGCTGCGGTTGCCGCCCTCGCCGC
>JAYUCN010000873.1:0-3095 GCA_043740335.1 Planctomycetota bacterium | reverse complement strand
CACTGCGAAGTCGCCCTGCTCCGGCTCGCCACTGCGGCCGAGCACGCGCAACCGGCCGCGGTCACCGGGGAAGATCTCGACGCGCAGACGATCGGGCTTCTTGGCCAGACCCGACAGATCGAGCGTGCAACGCGCGCTGCCCGCAGGGTCGAGCAACAACTGTTCGCGCACCACCGGTACGCCGGCGGGCACCTCGAGCAATCGCTCGGCACTGCGACCATCGCGCGTCTCGGCCCGCAGCCGGTACTGCC
This sequence comes from Planctomycetota bacterium, assembly GCA_043740335.1. Taxonomy (GTDB): domain Bacteria; phylum Planctomycetota; class UBA1135; order UBA1135; family UBA2386; genus DASVAL01. The sequence goes on along the minus strand of JAYUCN010000873.1, from coordinate 2,844 downwards.
CCACCGGAGTGTCCACATCGTGGCACAGCCCATCGCGGATCTGCAGCGGCCGCGCGACGAGCTGCGAACCGTCCTTCGTGACCGGGAACAAGGAGCAGGCGATCGGTTCGAGCGCCGCCCCGGTCACCCGATCGACCAGTGCGATCTCGACGCGTGCGCCACCGCGGTTCTTCTGCACGACGAGGCGGAGTTCGTCCGGCACGGGATCCGGGATCGGCGCCACGAGCGTGGCGAACTCGATACCCGTGCCGTCCATCGTGACCACCAGGTGACGCTGGGTGAGCGGCACGCCGCCGAGCTCGAAGCGACCATCTTTGCGCGTCGGGGTGTTCACGCCAGGCCCGCACGACACGAACGCATTCGTCACCGGCTGACCGTCCTGATCGACGACGATGCCGCGCACGACGAGCGCAGGGTCGAGCCGCACTTCGACGGTCCGCTCGTGCTGGGCGCTGTTGCAGTCGACGACCTCACCGCCGCTCACGAAGCCCGCGGCGGTGACCTGGACCTGCAACACGCCCGCGGTTGCATCGACGTGTTCGAAGCGGAACCGGCCGCTCACATCAGTCGGCGCGTGCACGGCGCCGATCGTCACCTCCGCGCGCGCGATCGGCGCCCCGTCGCGAGTCAACACGACGCCCGTGACATCGACTTCAGTCCCGGCGACGAGGCGCACCTCGACATCGCGCACCTCGCCTTCCTGCAGGTCGATCGTCTGGTTCCAGCGACGATGGCGATCACGTCCCACCGCCAACGAAAGCTGTCCACCCGGGACCTTGGTCCCCAACTGGAAGCCATCGGCACCGATCGGTGGATGCAGCTCGGCAACGCCATTGCCGTTCGTGGTCATGCGCAGGCACGTGGGCAGCGGCGCCTGCTCGAGCGGTGCCTTGCGCGCGACGTCGTACTGCGAACTGATCGGCTCGCACGCCGGGTAGGCAACCACGAGGGAACCCTCGAGCGGCTTGCCGTCCGCATCGGCGACGTGCACACGCAGGGTCGCTGAAGGTCGCAACACGAGGTCGAAGCCGTCGTCCTCATGCGCGCGCCGCGAAGGTTGCAGTTCGCGCCAACCGATGCCGTCGTCCGTGAGGGCAACGAGCCACTCGCGTCGGTAGCCAGGACCGAACCGCTCCATCAGCACGAAGTGGCCGCTGCTGTCGGCCACACTCAAGAGCACCGCATCGCGGAAGAACCGCATCGGTACGCCATAGGTCGCGCGGTAGCGCTGGATGCGGGCGCCGGGCACAGGCGTCTTGCCATCCGCAGCGAGCACGCGGCCACTGAGCGAGGCCCCGCGCGCCATGAGCACGTCACCGATCGCCGCATGCCGACTCCCTGCGGCTTCGGCACGCGCAATGATCTCGAGCAACGGCACGTGCGTGCTGGCGTACTCCGGATGCCGCACTTCCAGTTCGACGAACCCCGGCGTTAGCAGCTCGAAATCGCACGTGAACGCGCCGTCGGCACCGCTATGGGACACTCCACGGAACGCGACAGGTGAGCGACCGTTCGAGTCGTGCCCGAAGTCGAACACTGCTCCGGCGATCCCTTGGTTCGTCACTTCGTCGACGACACGGCAGGAGGCGGTCCAGCGTGGCCTCGCCCGTTCCGGCGCCACCGCCTTCGGTGTCTCCGCAGTCGGCGCGGACGCGCGTTCCGAGGCCATCGCCTCCTTCGGCTGCGCAGCGTCCTTCGGTGGCACCTCCGCCACGACGGCTGCCACTTCGTTCGTCTTCGTAGAGGTCGCGGGTGCTGTCCCCTCGGGCGCGGGCCAGATCTGCCACGCCAGCATTCCCGCGAGCAACACGCCGATCCCCATCGCCACCTTCGCTTGCACACTCATCGTCAGAACTCCTGCGCTCGCGGCGCCGACGACTCCAGCGGTGGAAACCGCCGTCGCCGTGGCCGCTACTACTTCGTGGAATCCCGTGAACCCGAGGATCGGCAACGCCCAGGCCCTGGCAGCGCCGTGGCGCCGGTCCAGATCCTGTCGCAGTTGCTGGAGGCCGCGCTTGATGCGCGTGCGCACGGTCTCGAGCGGAGCAGCGGTCGCCGCGGCGATCTCCTGGTAGGAACGTTCCTCGAGGAAACGCAGCAGGACCGCGGTCCGGTACGGCTCGTCGAGCCGCAGCACGGCATCGACGACCTCCCGCTGCATCGAGGCCTTCGCCACGAGTTCCGCAGTCGAGGGCGCCGGGTCGCTCGGCAGCAGCGACTGCTCGCGCCGGTGTCTCGTCTGTTCGCCCTGCGCGCGCCGGCTCGCCAGCCGCCGCAGGATCTGCGCGAGCCAGGCCCGCACGTCGAGCACGCCCTCGAGCCCGCGCCGCCAGGCGACCAGCATGGTCTCCTGCGCGACATCGGCGGCCAGATCCCGTTGTGCCACGAGGCTGCGGGCAAGAGCCTGCACCCAGGCGGTGTGCGACAGCAGCAGTTGATTGCCTTCGTCTTCGGTCACGGTTGCCGGGGAGAGGCGGGCAACCAGGTGCCCGGGTTCAAGATTCTCGCACGGCGGGCAATCTTCCGCGCGCGGGCACGGCAGCCGCGCCCGCGACTGCGCCGACCGACGCCGCGGCTACTTCTTGTCCTTCGCCGCGTCCCGCATCTTCGCCAGCAGCGCCTCGATCGCCTTCTCGGCGTCTTCGTCGCGCAGGTCCTTGTGGCGGATGATGCCGTCCGCGTCGATGACGTAGGTCGTCGGCCAGCCGTGGATGTTCCAGGCCGTCGCGATCGGGCCGCTCGTGGTCTTGTCGTAGAAGTGGCGCCAGGTCACTTCTTCGGCCGCGAGCTTCTTCAGCAGTTCGTCGTGGTCCTGGTCACTGTTGACGCCGATGAGGGCGAAGG
>JAYUCN010000872.1:0-3103 GCA_043740335.1 Planctomycetota bacterium | reverse complement strand
CCGGCGGCATGCGCAAGCAGAAGATGGCGCCGACTGTCGATCCGAATCGGGTCATCGAGGTCGAAGAACCGGTGTCGATGAAGGCACTCTCCGAAGCGCTCGGCATCAAGGTCACCGAGCTCATCGCGACGCTCACGTTCCAACTCAAGATCCCCGGCAAGAACATCAACTCGCTGCTCAGCAACGAGGAAGTCGAGCTGGTCGGCATCGAGCTCGAACGCAACATCACGATCGTCGAGCACAAAGAGGCCATGGACGAGCTCGTCGAGCAGCTCGTCGAAGACAGCGAGGGCGAAGAGACGCTGCTGCGGGCCCCCGTCGTGACTTTCATGGGCCACGTCGACCACGGCAAGACGTCGCTCATGGATGCCCTGCGCAAGAGCGATGTCGCCAAGCACGAGGCCGGCGGCATCACGCAGCACATCGGCGCCTACAAGCTCCGGAACGACCAGGGCCGGGAGATCGTCATCCTCGACACCCCGGGCCACGCGGCGTTCACGGCGATGCGCGCCCGCGGCACCGAGCTGACCGACATCGTCGTGCTCGTGGTCGCCGGCGACGACGGCGTCATGCCGCAGACCGAAGAAGCGATCAGCCACGCGAAGGCCGCCGAGGTGCCGATCGTGGTCGCCATCACGAAGTGCGACCTGCCGAGCAGCAAGCCGATGCAGGTCAAGCAACAGCTCATGATCAAGGGGCTGCAGGCCGAGGACTTCGGCGGCGAGATCGGCGTCGTCGAAGTGTCGGCAGTCAAGGGCAAGGGTCTCGACGACCTCGTCGCCCGCATCCTGCTCGAAGCGGAGATCCTCGACCTGCGCGCGCGCCCCGACGCGCCCGGCAAGGGCATCGTCGTCGAGTCGCGCCAGTCGCCCGAACAGGGCGTCGTCGTCACCTTGCTCGTCACCGACGGCACGCTGCGGCTCAAGGACCAGATCGTCTGCGGCGAGAGCTTCTCGCGCGTGCGCGCGATGATCGACGACCACGGCAACAACCTCGAAGAAGCCGGCCCGTCGACCCCGATCACGGTGTTCGGCCTCGACCGCCTGCCGTCCCCCGGCGACAAGCTGTTCGTGGTCGAGGACGCCAAGAAGGCCAAGGAAGTCGTCGAAGCGCGCCAGCGCCGCGTGCGCGAACTGTCGCGCGCCGAACGCAGCGCCGTCACGCTGGAGACGCTGTCGGCGAAACTCGCCGAGCGCAACATCAAGGAGATCAAGATCATCCTGAAGGCCGACGCGATGGGTTCGCTCGAGCCGATCAAGAAGTGCCTCGACGAGGCCGCGACACCCGAAGTGCGCGTCAACCTCGTGCACAGCGGACTAGGCGGCATCAACGAGACCGACGTCAGCCTGGCCCAGGCTTCGGAAGCGGTCATCGTCGGTTTCAACACGATCGCCGACAGCAGTGCACGTCAGCTCGCCGAGCGCGGCGGCGTCGAGATCCGCTACTACGACGTCATCTACGAGCTGATCGACCAGGTCCGCGCCGCGATGGAGGGCCTGCTCGCCCCCCAGGAAGTGCAGACGGTCATCGGCCACGCCGAGATCAAGGCGACCTTCAAGTCGAGCAAGTTCGGTACCATCGCCGGCTGCCGCGTCGTCGACGGCATCATCAGGCGCAGTGCCTTGGTGCGCCTGTCGCGCGACGGTGCGGTCGTCTGGTCCGGCAAGCTGGGCAGCCTTCGCCGCGGCGAGGAAGACGTGCGCGATGTCAAGGCCGGCTTCGAGTGCGGCATGACGCTCGAGGGCTACCAGGACATCAAGGTGGGCGACCTGCTCGAGTTCGTGCAGACCGAACTGGTCAAACGCACGCTCGGCGGATGAGCCGCACCGGCATCCCCTGCACAGACATGCCGCGACGAACACCATGCCGCGACGAACACCCTGCCGCGAACACGACCTGCCGCGAAGCGAACGGCCATGCTGCACATCGGCGTCCTCCAGTTCACCCTCGAGATCCCCTACGCGGAGACGCTCAAGGACAAGCGCAATGCCATCAAGGCGTTGAAGGATCGCCTGCGCCGCTCCTTCAACGTCTCGATCAGCGAGATCGAGGACCTCGACCTGCCCACGGTGGCGACGCTCGGCGCCGTCGTCGCGGGCAGTGACACGGCCCACTTGAACAGCACGATGGACCACCTGCTCAACGAACTGCAGCAATGGCGCTTTGGCACGCTCGCCGACCACCAGCTCGAGATCATCTCCCCGCGATGAACGAACGCCGCATCGCCCGCCTGCAGGAACAGATCAAGCAGCGCCTCGCCGAGATCCTGCTGCGCGATCTGGCGGACCCCAAGCTGGGCCTGGTCACGATCACGCGCGTCGAACTCGACGCCGAGTTCACGACGTGCAAGGCCTTCTGGTCGGTCATGGCGCCGGCCAAGGCGGGTGAGGCGAAGGCGCGCGCCGAGAGCGAAGGGGTGCTGCGGCGAGCCGCCGGCTTCTGCCAGCGCGAAGTCGGCAAGACCCTGCACACGCGCACGATCCCGCACCTGCTGTTCGTGTTCGACGAAGGCATCGCCGGCGCGATCCGGGTCAACCAGTTGCTGCAAGACTTGAAGCAGGAACGGGAAGCACGGCCGCCGGCAACGCCGGACGACGGTGCGTCGCCGACCGACGATGGCAAGACTACCTGAGGTCCGTCGCGGGCGATCCTCGCCCGCGCGTGACGCCAGGTGGTCCTCGCACAGGCAACTTGCCGCGCTCCCTTGCAGAGTTCGCCCGCTTGTGCTCCGTTGCGGTGCGCCATGCGACGCACCCTCTCCGTCTGGTTCGCGCTGCTCTGCAGCAATCTCCTCACCGCCCAAGGCACCGCCCCCGCCGCCGACGCCCTCGGCAATGCCAAGAGCAAGCTCGCCGCTGCCCTGCAGAAGACCGCGGGCCTTCAGGACACGGCCTTCCGGGCGACCTGGGCTCCCGACCTGAAGAAGAAGGGGGCACAGCAGAACGCCATCGAAGTTGCCTTCGGCGCCAGCAGCGCCGGCAACCTGCACGGTTCCTGGCATGCGGAGCGGCAGCACTACGCGTTCGACGGCGAGAACGGCGACGAACTGATCACGGCTGGCCGCCGCACCATCGCCAAGGACGGCACCCTAGGTTGGCGATTG
>JAYUCN010000871.1:0-3103 GCA_043740335.1 Planctomycetota bacterium | reverse complement strand
GCCGGCCTGGTGCAGACGCAGTTGGTGGTGCCGAACACGATCTCGCTGGCCGGGCAGGTCATCCGTCACCAGGTCGTGCCGATCGAAGTGAACCTGTCCCTTCTGATCCAGGCGGTCACCAGCACGAACGCGTTGACGCTGACGATCGGCGCGTTTTGATCGCGATCGCGCCCGCGTCGGAGTACTGGGCGAGGCGTGCGTAGGCACGCGCACCGTCACCCCGCGGCGCCGGGGGAGAGTGTCGCATGATCTCCAGAGCCTGTTCCGTTCTCGTCGTTGCCCTGTTCTCGACCGGCGTGGTGCACGCGCAGGCAGTGTTGCGCGACGGCCCGCAGTTGTCGCCGTTCCGCGGCATGCGCGCCGTCGACAACGGCATCGAAGTGCAGGTCGCGGACGACACCTGGTTCGCGCTCGAGTCCATTGCGGGGGTCGACACGACGACGCTGCTGCGCGAGAGCAAGCGACTGTGCGGGGCGCAGGCGTGGAAACGGCTGACGGAGGACCTGCCGGCGCTGCTCGCGACGATGGGGCACACGGTCGGTGAGGCCGTCGACCTGAAGGTGCGCGACCTCGCGACCGCGGACGTGCGCGAACTGCCGGGCGTGAAGATGACGCGCGAGAACCGGCAGCGACTGTGGCAGGCGAACAAGGATGCGGGCAAGCCCGCCGCCGAGAGTGCCAGGGCCGTGGCGACACTGTCGGTCGCCGATGCGCGCGCGGATCTGCAGGAGCTGCGTCGTCTGCTCGACGAGGAGTTCGCCTATCGCGAACTGCGCCAGGTCGACCTCGAGGCACTGCTGCGCGACGCGGGGGAAGCACTGGGCAGTGGCACTGTCGATCCGGCGGTGTTCACGCGCATCGTCGATCGCATCCTGCGCGCGTTCGGCGATGGGCACTCGCGCATCGATGCAGTGCCATCGGCGAGCGACACGTACTTGCCGTTCCTCGTGCAGGAAGTGGCGGGCGGGCACGTCGCGTTCCTCGCCGATCGCAGCGGTTTTGTCGACGCCGAGCGTCCGTTCCTCGTGGCGATCGACGAGGTACCGCTCGAGCGCTGGCTCGCGGTGGCGCGCGTGCGGGCGACGCAGGGCTCCGTGACGATGCAGGCGCGTGAGGCGGAACGGTTGCTGCGTGACCTCGGTGATCTGCGCCAGGAACTCCAGGTCGCGGCGACGAAGGACGTGACGGTCACCGTGCGCGGCAAGGCCGGCGCGCGCGAAGTGACGCTCGCGACCAGCAAGAAGAAGCCGGTGTACGGCGCGTGGCCGCGCACCGAGACACGTTTGCTGGAAGGCAACGTCGGCTATCTCCGGGTGGCGCAGATGTCGGGCGATGCCGGGGTTCTCGACGGGCTCGACGCGGCAATGCAGACGTTCCGCGAAACGAAGGGGCTCGTGATCGATGTGCGCGGCAACGGCGGTGGCACGCGCGACGCGCTGCGGCGGCTGGCGCCGTACTTGCTGCCCGCGAACGGGGCGCCCGTGGTCGGCAACGTAGCGGCGATCCTGCTCACGAAGGGCCAGGCGGCGGCGCCCGAGGCGCTCGCGGATCGTGGTCTCTACCCGGTCGATTGGTCGGGCTGGACCGACGCGCAGCGCGGCGCGATCACGCAGTTCGCGCGTTCGTTCAAGCCGTCGTGGAAGCTGCCGACCGGCAGGTTCTCGCCGTGGCACTTCCTCGTGCTCGACCGGAAGGACAATGAGAACGCGTTCGCGTACGACAAGCGTGTCGTCGTGCTCATCGACCGTGGCTGCTTCTCCGCGACCGACGTGTTCGCCGCGGCGTTGGGGGCGCTGCCGAACGTGACGCTCGTCGGCGAAGCGACGAGCGGCGGCAGCGGGCGCGCGAGTGGTCATCGCTTGCCGCACAGTGGCATCCGGCTCCAGTTGTCGACGATGGCGTCGTTCCGGCCCGATGGCGTGCTGTTCGAAGGCAACGGCGTAGTGCCGGACGTCCTGGTAGAGGCGGAGCCAGGTGATGTTGTCGGCACTTCGGATGCGCCCCTGCAGCGTGCGGTAGCACTACTTCGATAACCGAACGGGCGAGCAGAAGCGGTGCCCAGCCTCTGGTTGGGCGCGCCGTGCCAGCGTAGGCTTGCAGTGGTCCCCGGCGACGTCGGCGAAGGCCCGGACCTGGAGGTCTGCCAATGAGTTCTTGTTCCTCGCGGCTGTCGAGTTTGTTCCGTGTGCAGCGATTCCTCCTCAGTGTCGGCGCCGTGGTCGCTCCCCTGGCTGCACAGTGCTCGAACCAGTGGTTGCCGGGTTGGGGATTCGCGGGCCTCGATTGGTCTGGGTACGCCAGCACGATGTGGGATCGGGATGGCAGCGGTCCCTTGCCGCCGGTTTTGGTCGTCGCCGGTCAGTTCACCGCGGTGGGCTCGGTCTCTACCTCCAGGATCGCCCTGTTCGATCCAACTTCCGGTGTCTGGTCTCCATTGGGTTCGGGGATGAACGGCACAGTCCGCGCCCTGACCATCTTGCCCAATGGCAATCTGGTCGCGGGTGGCAACTTCACGACGGCCGGTGGTGTGGCCGCCAACAACATCGCGCGATGGGACGGTTCCAGCTGGTCGCCGCTGGGTTCGGGTCTGCTCGTAGGTGTGGGGAGCTTCGGTGTGTTAGCCCTCACGACGCTTGGCAATGGGGATCTCATCGCAGGTGGGCAGTTCCAGTCGGCGGGTGCTGTGGTAGTGGCCAACATTGCGCGCTGGGATGGGACCAACTGGTCGGCGCTGGGATCGGGAATGACCGCCGAAGTCCTTGCACTCGCCGAGATGCCCAACGGGGACGTCGTGGCGGCTGGTGGGTCCCAGTTCATTGGCGGCGTGGGTTCGTTCCGGATGGCGCGGTGGAACGGCTCGAGTTGGTCAATGCTGCCAACCGGCAGTGGTCTCGGTCCCGTGTCCGCGCTGCTGACGTTGCCGAACGGAGACATCGTGGTCGGTGGCCAGTATGGGCTTGCGCGATGGGATGGCGTGAGTTGGTGGACCTACGGCGCGGGGTTGGGTGGCGATGTGAGGTCATTGGCGCTGCTCCCGAACGGGGATCTCATGGCTGGGGGCCAATTCACGGTGGGGAACAGCATCGCCCGATGGAATGGCACG
>JAYUCN010000870.1:0-3108 GCA_043740335.1 Planctomycetota bacterium | reverse complement strand
GCTGTGCAGGCCGATGCCGAGCAGGTTCACGTGGAACCACGAGAACGCGACGACGATGCCCGTGAGCGCCGCCCCGACGCAGAAGCCGAAGTCGCGAACCCAACCGCACATTCTCGCGTGCATGAGCGACACGAGGGCAATGCAGATGAGGAAGGCCCCGTTCTCCTTGGGATCCCAGCCCCAGAAGCGACCCCACGAGTCGTTGGCCCACACGCCGCCGTAGATCGTGCCGAACACCGCGAAGATGAGGCCGAAGGCGACGAGCCCGTAGGTGGCGCGCACGATCGACTTGTGGAACACGACGTCGTGGCGGCGGATGCCGAAGGCCTGCATGAGCAGCCACGCCGTGCCGACGAACGAGGCGAACATGCTCGCGGCGTAGCCGGTGTTGATCGAGGTCACGTGCGTAGCCAGGTAGTAGTTCGGGTCGAGCACGGCCTGCAGCGGCGCCAACTGGTCCTTGCCGTCTTCGACTTCGAAGGCGCGCGCGAGTGCGATCAGCAGCGCCCCGAAGATCGGCGCCAGCGAGATCACGAAGCGTCGCCGCGTGATGATCTCGACGACCACCGCCGCGCTGACCGCGATCGCCGTGATGAAGAGGAACGTGTCGTAGAGGTTGAGGATCGGCGGCCGTTCACGGATCACGCAGCGCAACACGATGTCCGTGATCAGGAAGAGCAGCGGTACCACAGTGGCGACGATGCCAGCAACCCACAGCCACTTCGAACGCGGCGCCATCCAGCCGAGCGCGACGACGATCATCGCCAGCAGGAACCAGTGCAGCGCCTTGTAGTGCCAGCTCGCCGCCAGGTAGTAGTTCTCGAGCGGCACCTTGCCGTACTCGCCGCGTTCCGTGGCGCGCGCCACCACCGCGTCGCGGAACGACACGAGTTCGCGTTCGCGTTCGGTCTGGTCGGTCGCGAGCATGCACGCCTGCAGATGCTGCAGCATGGCCAGATGGCCGGGCTGCAATCGGCCGAACAGACCCCGTTCGACGAGGTCGCCGATGCCGAGCCAGCGCAGGTCTTCCGCCACGGTGCCGTCCGGTGGGAACAACGCCGACGCTTCTTGCGCGTGCACGAGCTCTTCGAGGACCGCTGCGAGCTTCATCGCATTCCCGATCGCCGGATCGGTCATCTTGTCGCTGTACTCGCGCACGAGGTTGATGAACTGCGGGCCCTTCTCGACGAGCGTGGCGAGATGGACCTGTTCCTTGCCACCCATGCGAGCGCGCAGTTCCGTGCCCTCGAGCTGGAAGGTCTCACCGAGGATCTGCAACTGGCGGTGCACCGCGTAGTAGGTGTTCACCTGCTCGGCGGTGTTGACGATGTGCGACTCGACCGGAGCGCGCTTGCCCGCATCCTTCTTCTTGTATTCGTTCGCCAACTCCATGAGGCGCTGGGCTGGCACACCGACCAGGCCCTTCGTCACCATGCGTTCGAAGGTGACGTATTCGAAGCCGAAGCGCTGCCCGCCCTCGTGCGGGATGCCGATCGCGTCGAGCACCTCGACGTTCTCGATGCGGAACAGCGGGTACTTGGCGGCCTGTTCGGGAAAGCACCAGACGTCGAGCAACCATTCGGTCGGCAAAAGGGTGACGTTCGGCTTGCCGTCGCCGTCGAGATCGAGCTTCATGTCGCGCTGGCCGTGCACGAGATGCAGCGTCGCGGCAGCGAAGCCCGACAGCGCCTTGATGCGCCCGCCTTCCTGCACCGGCAGGGTCGCCATCGCCTCGACGACGCTCGGTGTCCAACCGACCGGGCGGACCGGGTGGTCGGCGGCGGCACCCTCCTGCTGCGCGCAGAGGCCCCCACCCAGGACGGAGAACAACGCCAACGCGCAAGGACTGCGGCTCATGACATCTCCGGAAGGGCGCTCTTCTGCGTGCTCGATCGCAGGTAGCGCAACAGCTTGCCGATGAAGTGCACGAGCAGGCCACCGAGCACCACGTAGGACGCGTACTTCGGCCAATCGTCGGACGGGTTCTTCGCAACTTCGAACACCGAGTACGGTGGACACTTCTCGTTGGTGCCCGGCTGCGGCCCCCAGCTCGTCTGGAAGAACACGTGGTCGTGGCTGCGCAGCGGGTTGTTCATGTAGATGTGCGCCTGCCGTTGGGTGCCGCCGTCGAATGCCGTCACCCAGCTGCTGAAGTCACGGGGTGTCATGGTGCCGGGGTGGTCGCGCTTCTCGAACTTGTCGAGCCGGATGCGAAATGGCAGATCCCAGATGATGCGGCGCAAGTCGAGGCCCCAGGTCACGCTGGTCGGGTGCCCCTCCTCGTCGAGGGGGCCGTCGACACGGAACGTGAACGGCTCGCGCACGTCGCTATGGGGCATGTCGATCCCGAGCAGGATCGCGCGATTCTCCTTGCGGCCGACCTTCTCGATGACCTTGACGTAGCAGCCCGCAAAGTTGCGCGTACGTTCCGGGTCGGTCTCCACGTCCTGCAGGAAGTAGCCCGCCCCATCAGCATCCGTGACGACGGGCAGGCTGGCTTCGAACATCGGCCCCTTCTGGCGCGGCCTGCAGTTGTCCAGCCAGTGAGAGACCACGATCTGGAACGGCAGGCCCGGAGCGGAGACCGTCACGCTCCCCGAACCACGGGCTGCCGCCTCGAACTGCGCGGCCGGAACCGTGCGCTCGATCACCTTGTCGCCGTCCTGCTGCAGCACCGCCAACTCGTAGTCGTGGAAGCTGACCATCGTCGACGCCTGCGCGCCTTCGAACAGGGAGACCCGTCCCGCGTACGAATAGTGCAGCTTGACGAAACCGGCGACGAGCAGCAGCGCGATGCCGAGGTGCGTGACGAGGATGCCGGCATTGCGCCAGTGCCAGCGATGGCGCATGACGCCGCCGAGCACGAGGTTGACGAACAGCGCAAGCATGATCGTGTAGCCGCCCGGCAGCGGGACATGCACCGTCCAGTCGTGGCCCAGCGGGATCTCGGTGTCCCATGCCTTGAAGAAGGACTCGAAGAAGTCGCGTTGCACGACGAACAACCCGAGTTTCTCCTGGGCCAGGGTGCCGGCGAACGTCAACACACCGAAGGCGAGCAGGAGCACGACGGTCACCCTCATCGACGAGCAGGCATCGAGCACGTGCCGC
>JAYUCN010000869.1:0-7556 GCA_043740335.1 Planctomycetota bacterium | reverse complement strand
CGTCGCGCTCGTCGGCGACGCCGCCGGCTACATCGATCCGCTGACGGGTGAAGGCATCTACTTCGCGTTGTTCGGCGCCCGGGCACTCGGCGAGGCGCTGGAGCAGGCGATGCACACACCGGCCGCGGCCGCACGGGCACTGGCCGGGTATCGCCGGCAACGCGAACGCGAACTCGGGCCGCGCGCCTTCGCGGCGAAGGTCCTGCAGCGGGCGCTGCGCCACCCGTGGCTCGTGCGTTCGTTCCTGCGCGGCATCGGCCGCTGGCCCTCCCTCGCCGACCTGCTCGTCACCATGAGCGGCGACACGATCCACCCGCGCGATCTGCTGCGGCCATCGTTCTGGCGCGCGTTCCGACACGCACCGGCGTGAGTGCTTTGAGCCTCAATTGCCGACGACTGCGGACACGCTGTTGCTGAGCGTGAAGCCGAGCGCGTTGCTGAGGTCGAGCACGGCGAGCTGGCTCTCCAACGTGGCGCCGAGCAAGGTCGGGGTCTCTGGCACCGGCACCACGATGGTGGCGTTGCCCGCCGCATCCGCGAACTGCAGCGGCGTGTCGACCCAGACGACCTGGAGCGTGCAGCCGGGCGCCCCGAACGGGGTCAGATCGATGAACGTCGGCAGGAAGCCGACCACGTGCAGCACGATGCCGTTGCTGCCAAGCCCGCTCCCTTGCAGGGTGTAGGTCGTGCCGATCACGGTTCGCTCGAGGCGCAGCGGTGCGTTCGGGCCGACGTTGGTCGCCGGCAGGTCGAGCACGCGTCCGCCGCAGCCGCCCGCGTGCACGGTGTTGCGCGCCGCGTCGGTGCGCAACACGTCGAGGTAGTAGCGGCCCGCGATGCTGCCCACCCAACCGCGGATGGCGACCTGGTAGATGCCGGCAGTGAGGCGCACATCGATCGCGGTGTCCCAGACGCCGTAGTTGCTCGCGTAGAACGGACCGGCGAGCAGGTTCGGCGGCGTGGCAGCGTCGTAGAGATAGAGGATCGGATCGTCCATCACGGGCGGCGTCGGATGCATCGCGGTGCCGTTGACGCGCACGCGCACGAAGCTGTCGAGGAGCAACGTGAAGCGATAGAAGTCCCAGTCACCGCCCGCACCGGTCGTCGTGATCACGCCGTTGCCGCGCGCGCTCGGCACGATCGTCGTCGGTGTGCCGCCCGTGCGCGAGTCGTTGTTCTCGGCCCCTTCCGCGACGATCGCCGGGGCTGGCAGCACCACGGGCACCGCGCAGCGCACGTCGAGCACGTAGGAACCGGATGCAGCCCCGAGCGGTCCGCGCTCGACCGACACGTAGTAGGTGCCCGCCGGCAAGGCGATCGCGTAGAGGCGCGAGTAGTAGCCCACGCCGGTACCGTTGTCGTTGTTCTGGAGCGGTGCGCCAACCGCATCGAGCAGGGTCAGCGTGGTGTCGCCGATCTGCACGCCGACGCCCGGTCCCGTCTCGAGGCGCAGATCGGTCGTGCTACCGAGGATGAGTTTGTACCAGTCGGCATCGACCGCACTCGCGATCTGCCCGGCGGCCTGCGCACCGCAGGCGAGCACCGTCGCCGTCGCCACCGACTCGTTCGGCTCGGGCCCTTCGGCGACTTGCTGCGCCGATGCCGACGCGCTCACGAACGCAGCAAGCAGACACCGACGGAACATGGCGCCACCATAACCGTTCCCGGCAGCACCGCCATGTCCGTGCGTCTATCGACCGCTCTTCGGCCGGGCGCGCACCATGAGCAGGCGCTGCGAAGGATCGATCGTGTAGTCGGCGTCACCGACCTCGAGTTCGCCGACGCCGCCCTTCATCGCGACGCGCTGTTCCTCGCCATGCAGACGCACGGGCACGGCCAGCGCGAACGGCAGGTCGGTCGGCACCTCCCACCGCAGCTTCAGCACAGAGCCGACCTTCTCGGTGACGAGCTTCGGCAAGGCGGGCTGCCGCACGTAGGCGTCGAAGAACCAGGTCATGTCCTCCCCGGCGAGCTCGCTGCAGAGGCGCACATAGTCGTCGGTGTCGACGAACCGCACCTGCGAACCGTCGGTCGCTTTCTTCGCGGCCTCGGTCGGGTAGCAGAAGCGCTTCAGGCTCGCGAAGAACTTCTCGTCCCCGAGCTGCCAGCGCAGCGTGTGCAGGACCAAGCTGCCCTTGTAGTAGAGGTCGTTGCCGCCGCCGCCGCCGAAGTAGATCTGGTAGCTGTTCTTCGTTTCGCGCGGCGCTACGGGCGAACGGTTCATCGTCGGGTGCTTCTGGAGCTCGCGGTCGTAGTGGTCGCGACCGAAGCGGCGCTCGAGGTAGAGCGGCTGCATGTAGGTGCCGAACCCTTCGTGCAGCCACATGTCCTTCCAGTCGCGGCAGGTGACGAGGTTGGCGAACCATTCGTGCGAGAGTTCGTGGTGGTGCAGCCAGTCGTACTGCTCGTCGCGGAAGCCGTTGCCGTAGCCGATGATGGTCTGGTGCTCCATGCCGAGGTGTGGCGTCTCGGCGATGCCGTACTTCTCGTTGCGGAACGGGTAGGGGCCGAGGACCTCCTCGAAGAAGTGCAGATGGTCGAGGAACTGCGGCATGCACCGCTTGGCACGCTCCTGGCTCTCGGGCAGCACGAAGAACTGGATCGGCATCACGGTGCCGTCGATGCAGGTGAAGGTGTCCTTCAGTTCGACGTAGGGCGCGATGTTGAGGGCGACGTTGTAGTTGCTGATCGGCGAGTGCTCCCGCCAGTGGAACGTGACGAGTTCGCCGTGCACGTCGGGGGCGCCCTGCAGCGTGCCGTTGCTCGCGACGACGAGGCCCTTCGGTACCGTGATGTGCAAGTCGACGCTGTCGGGCTTGTCGGAGGGATGGTCCTTGCACGGCCACCAGAGGTCCGCACCTTCATCCTGACAGCTCGTCGCGATCCACGGCTGCTTGTCCTTCGTCTGCGACCAGGTGAAGCCGCCGTTCCACGGTGGGTTCGGCGCCACGAGCGGCGCGCCGCCGTAGTCGACGGCGACCGTGAACGTTGTGCCGACCGCGGGCGCGGTGTCGTGGTGAATGCAGATCTGGCCCTTCGTGCGTTCGAATTTCGTATCGATGCCGTCGCAGCGCACGGCGCGCACGGTGAGAGCACCATCGAGATCGAGCGCGAGCGTCGTCGCCGTCGTGATGCACTTCGCGCGCATCGTCAGCGTGCCTTCGATCGTGCGGTGGGCCGGATCGACCGCGAGTACGAGATCGTAGTGCTGCACGTCGAACCACGCCTGCTCCGGAATCAGCGGCCCACCCGACACATTGCGGACCTGCGCTGCCGCCGCGGTCGCGAACAGTGAGGGCAGCAGGAGCAGAACGAGCGGACGTAGGCTGACCATGGAGCGGACACGGTAGGCGGCTCACCGACCACGCGCCACGGCCGTCCGCGTTGCCGATCGAGGCCTGAACGGGCGCTGCGTCGGGAAGGTTGCCGTCCCGACCGGCGTGGCAGCAGGCACCAAACGCTCGCTGGGATGCCCATGCATGTTCACGTCGTCGAAGGGGATCTCCTGGATCAACCGGCTGCTCGGCGACCGACGTTCGTGGCCACCTGCATTGGACCTTCACCATGCACGTGCAACCGCTCTGGTGCTGGCCCATCCTCGGCGCGTATCCACTGCAGCAGATCGAGCTCGCGGTCGAGGCTGACGGCTACACGCCCTCCTACGTAAACCTCGCTCAAGAACTCGGCTCCCTTTCCCTGCGCGAGTCCACCGCCGCCATCACGGTGCTACCACAACCGCGCTGACCTCAGACCGGCACGAACCCCTCTCGATCCTGCGCATGCTGGCAAAGCCGGCAGCCCCGCCGTGCCAAGGCCACCTGGCGCCCCGGTTGAGACCGGCCAAGGGAACGCCCGATAGCGCGCGGATGCAACTCTCTCTCGTACAGTTCTCGCGGGAACTGGGATGGTCTCTCCCGCTGCCGGCGGTGGACTCGGAGCGCACCCTGGTGACCGTGTTCGGAGCATCGTCCTTCCTCGACCACTCACCACCGATCGAGGAACTGCTGGCCGCCTATCCGACCGCCCAGGTCATCGGCTGCTCCACCTCGGGCGAGATCCTCGGCACCGAGGTCCACGATGAGTCGCTGGCGGTGGCGATCACCCGGTTCGATGCCGCCGAACTCGCCGGAGCGACGGTACAGGTGCGCCGCCCCGAGGACTCGCTTGCCGCCGGCCGCGAGCTCGCCGAGCAGCTGACCGAGGACGACTTGCGTTCGATCCTCGTGCTGTCCGACGGACTCTCGGTGAACGGCAGTGAACTCGTGCGTGGGCTCAACTCGGTCCTGCCGAGCCGCATCGTGGTGACGGGCGGACTCGCGGGCGATGGCGATCGCTTCGAGCGCACCTGGGTACTGTCACGCGGTGGGACCGAGTCGGGCCTGGTGGCCGCCGTGGGTCTCTACGGCGACAGCCTGCGGATCGGCCACGGCTCGAAGGGCGGATGGGACATCTTCGGCCCCGAACGGGTCGTCACCCGATCGCGCGACAACGTGCTGTTCGAACTGGACGGCAGGCCTGCCCTGGAGCTCTACAAGGAGTACCTCGGGGACCGCGCCGAGGGACTGCCCGCCACCGCCTTGCTGTTCCCGTTGGCGTTGCGGACGCATGCCAAGGCCGAGAAGGTGCTGGTGCGAACCGTGCTCGCTGTCGACGAAGCGACCCAGTCGATGACCTTTGCCGGCAATGTCCCGCAAGGCAGCATGGCGCAGCTCATGCGCGCCAATTTCGAACGTCTCATCGATGGCGCCTCAGAGGCCGCGATGCACACGCAGGCGACATCCCCCTCGTCCGGGAACACGGACACCCTGGCGATCGCCATCAGCTGTGTCGGTCGGCGGCTGATCCTCGGCCAACGCACGGAAGAGGAGCTCGAGGCGGCCCTGGACGCATTGCCCGACGGGACCCGGCAGGTCGGCTTCTACTCGTACGGTGAGATCTCGCCGTACACGACGGGCCAATGCGACCTGCACAACCAGACAATGACCCTGACGACGATCGCCGAAGCATGACTCCACCCGGCGAGTCACACCGGCTGCTGGCTCGCCAGATGCGACGTCTCGGTCTGCGGCAGGACGTGCCTCCCGACGCCGCGACGTGGCATCGCTTCCTCGAGAAGGTGAGTCTGGCCTACCACGAAGCCGACGACGAACGCTACCTGTGGGAGCGGTCGTTGGGCCTGTCGTCGCGCGAGCTGCAGGACCTGAACGCGTCCTTGCGCGCCTCCGAGGCGCGACTCGCGGGCGAGCGCGACAAGCTGCAAGCCATCATCTGTTCGCTCGGCGACGGTCTCTGCGTGCTCGACATCGACGGCAACGGCGTGCTCCTGAACCCCGAAGCCGAACGCCTGCTCGGGTGGCGGCACGAGGAGCTGGTCGGACAGCCAGTGCTCGGCATCGTGTGCGTCGGCGGCGTCATCGCGCCGGCGGCGGAGGGTTTCCGCAGCGAGCGAATGCGCATGCGCCGCAAGGACGGCAGCACGTTCGCGGCTGCCGTGGTCCTGGACCCGATCCTGCGCGACAGCGTGCGCACCGGCAGCGTGCTCGTGCTGCGCGACATCACGGCCCTGGAGGTCGCACGAGAATCGCTGGAGAAAGAGCATCGGCAACTGCAGATGCTCATCAACAGCGCCCCCATCGAAATGGCGATGTTCGACCGCGAGATGCGCTACATCGCTCACAGCGAGCGATGGCGAACCGACTTCGCCTTGACCGGCGACCTGCTCGGACGCTCGCACTACGAGGTCTTCCCTGACATTCCCCAGCGCTGGAAGGATCTCCATGCGCGGGCGCAGGGCGGCGAAACCCTGACGTGCGCCGAGGACTGCTTCGAACGCGCGGACGGGTCGCGCCTCTACGTGCGTTGGGCGATCCATCCGTGGCAGACCCCGGAAGGGAAGATCGGTGGCGTGGTGATCGTGAGCGATCGGGTCGACGATCTCGTCAAGGCCCGAGAGGCTGCCCTCGAGGCGGCCAGCAGCAAGGCCGACTTCCTGGCCAACATGAGCCACGAGATCCGCACACCGATGACCGCGATCCTCGGCTTCGCCGAGCGGCTGGCTGACGAGGACATGCCAGCAGAGGAACGTCGCGAGTGCGAGGTGGTGATCAAGCGCAACGGGGAACACCTGCTGGCGATCCTCAACGACATCCTCGACCTGTCGAAAATCGAGGCGGGAGGCTTCGCCTTGGAGCATGCGGCCTGTTCGCCCGCGCAGATCGTCATCGAGGTCAAGAGCCTGCTGGAGCAGCAGGCCCTGGGCAAGGGGTTGGTCCTTGCCTTCGAGCTCTCCACATGGATACCCGCGTGCATCGACTCCGATCCGACCAGGCTCCGACAGATCCTGCTGAACCTGGTTGGCAA
Organism: Planctomycetota bacterium; assembly: GCA_043740335.1. Taxonomy (GTDB): domain Bacteria; phylum Planctomycetota; class UBA1135; order UBA1135; family UBA2386; genus DASVAL01. Next base: position 1,196 of record JAYUCN010000869.1, on the reverse strand, counting down.
TGCCATCAAGTTCACCGAGATCGGTTCGGTCACGATCCGGGTGGGGTTGACCGACGCCGTGCGGCCGCTGCTCGCGTTCGAGGTGATCGATACGGGCATGGGCCTGAGCGAAGCGCAGCGCTGCCGACTGTTCCAGCCGTTCACGCAAGCCGACGCCTCGACGACGCGCCGGTTCGGCGGCACCGGCCTCGGACTCGCCATCTCACGTCGCCTGGCGCGTGCCCTCGGGGGCGACATCGCCGTTCTGAGTGCGGTTGGTTGCGGCAGTACCTTCACGCTCACGATCGACCCTGGCGACCTGGGCACGACGACGCTGCGGGCGCCGGGCCTGCTGTTGCAGAAGAGCAGCAGTGCCAGGCCGGATGGCGAACTTGCTCGCGTGTGTGGGCGCGTGTTGCTCGTCGAAGACGGGCGCGACAACCAGCGCCTCATCACCCATGTCTTGAAGCGCGCCGGCGCCACCGTGACGGTTGCCGAGAACGGCGCCCTCGGCGTCGAGGCCGCGCTCACTGCCGAGCGCAGTGGCAGACCCTTCGAGCTCGTGCTCATGGACATGCAGATGCCGATCATGGACGGCTACGAGGCCACCCGCGTGCTGCGGGCACAGGGATACCTGCGGCCGATCGTCGCCCTGACGGCCCACGCCATGTCCGCCGATCGCGACCGGTGCCTTGCCGCCGGGTGCAGCGAGTTCGCGACCAAGCCGATCGACAAGGGCCGCCTGCTCGGCCTCTTGGCAGATGTCCTCGCGGCCTCGCGCCGGGTTTCCGCCAGCTGACCCTTCACCGCGCCGCGGGCACGTGACGCCTACACCGGCACGAGCCCCGTCTCGACCGTGCGCATCGTGGCGAGCATCGTGCCGCTCTTTCGCCCCCAGAGGATCGTCTCGCGCGCGAAGCGCGGCAGGTCCCCCGCGAAGTCCGGCTGCGTCGCTTCGACGAGGTTGGCACGGCGCGCCAGCGGCCGCGGCTCGGTCGAGAACAGCGCGTCGAAGTAGTCGCGCAAGTCGTGGCGGAACGCCACGCGCGTGCTGAACCGACCGTCGGGTCGCGGGATCGCGAGGTTCTGGAAGCGGACCACCTCGTCGAGCTGTTCCTGCGGCACCTCCCGTCCACGCTGCTCGAGGAACTCGATCACGAGCGCGCGCAGCTCCGCATAGAACGCGTCGAAGTCGGCCGACAGCCGCAGGAAGCTCG
>JAYUCN010000868.1:0-7558 GCA_043740335.1 Planctomycetota bacterium | reverse complement strand
GCATGCCGAGGGTGGTCCCGTGAGCTCCCAGCACCTCCCCCGCGCCGCGGCGCGCTCGGTCGCTGTCATCGGGGCGGCGGTCGCATTCACGCTGCCGGGGCTCGTCGTGCGGGTCGCACAGCCCGACCTCACGCACTGGTTGGCGGCGCTCGTGTTCGGCGTCGCCATCGTCACCACGGCCTGCACGTCTCCGGCCCTCGGCCCGCTGAGCGGCGTCGTAGGACTCGTTTGCTCGATCATCGCGGTGGCCGTGTGTCGGCGGCGCTTCGCGGAGCGCAAGCCCGTTGCTCCGTGACGAAGTGCCGCTGCTGTGGTTCGTGCGCGGCTGGTTGGTCCGTTCGAGCAGTCCATCCGATCCGATGGCTTGCCACTGATCACCGTGATCGCCAGGCTCGCAATGCGGCGAGTATCTCCGCCGTCCTCGGATGGCTCGACCAGGACTTGATCGACACGCCGCGAACGTCGTCGCTGGTTTCGAACACGCCGTCCGGCCCGGCGCTCGTGAGGAAGATGGCATCCTCGAACATCGCCATCGCGTAGTGGCGTCCGAATTCGTCAAGGTCCTCGTTGGGAAGATCCGGGCGGGTTGCGGTCAGACCGAGACCCCACCGCCAAAAGCCCTCCGCCCTGAGTCTGCCCTCGAGCCTCGGGGGATCCCTCGGTCGGGACCGAGATCTCGAACGGCGCGTCCTCCCAGCAGATGACAGGCGTCAGGGCCGCGGGCCCTTCGGACCTGGTGGTGTGGCATGCAGTCGCAACGAAGATGGCGAGCAAGCGTGAGGACCGTGTCGACATGGACGGGCACGTTGGGACGAAGCTTGAGCATTCGACGGTGCTGCCTCGTGTTCCTTGCGAGGCTTGTCCGTGGCGGCGGGGTCCGGTTCCGCGCGACGGTTCGCGAACATGTTCTCGCGCCCGCGTCGCGGGGCTGCGATGGAGAACGGATGCTGGTGTGTTGCGAACTCGCGTAGCACCGCGCGCGACCGGCATCGGCATGAAGCCCCCGCGATAGGATCCCCTGAGTGCCTCGCACCCGCACTCGCCTGCAGCGCCTGATCGCCACGCTGGCCAAGACACCGGGTGGCCCTGACGCCGGCCCGCCGCGCGACCCCTGGCACGCGATCCTCTACGAGAACGTCGCCTACCTCTGCACCGACGACGCTCGCCAGCGCGCGTTCGACACGCTGCGTCGCGCCACCGACCTCGACGCCCGTGCGCTCGCCACCGCCCCCGACGACCTGCTGCTCACCGCCACCAGGCACGGCAAGCTCGCTTCGCAGCGCGTCGGCAACCTGCGCGAATGCGCCGAACTCTTCGCCACCGTCGGTGATCCCCGCAAGCTCGTCGACCTGCCGCTGCCGAAGGCGCGCGCCGCGCTGAAGCACTTCCCCGGCATCGGCGATCCCGGCGCGGACCGCCTGCTCCTGTTCGCCGGCAAAGCCCCGCTCGTCGTCATGGAGTCGAACGGCCTGCGCACCCTGCTCCGCCTCGGCTACGGCACCGAAACCAAGAACTACGCGAAGAGCTACCGGTCCGCACAGGCGGCCGCGGCGACGGAAGTCCCTGCGACCACCGCCGCCCGCATGGAACTCTTCCGCGTCATGCGACACCACGGCCAGGCAACCTGCCGCGCCACGCCCAACTGCACCGTCTGCGCTGTCGCCAGCGATTGCCCGGCCCGCCGCGGCGGAAGGCCCGACTGAATCACCACCTCGAACGACGACTGTCACCATGGCGAACCACGTGCACCCGCGGAGTCGAGTATCGTGCCAGTCGATGGCCCGGAACGCCGAACCTCACCCGCAGCGGGGCGAAGGCCGAAGGGCCGCGGCGCTCACTCCGGCCGTTCGCGCGAGCTCGCGCTGGCCATCCGCAGACACTTCGGACCGTTCTCCAACCAACATCCACCCATGCAGCAACCCGATCGTCGGACGTTCCTCGCCGGCCTCGCCGCGGGCGCGCTCGCGCCGGCAAGCACCACGGCGCCACCACAGGACCCGGCCGGGCTTCCCGACCTCGCCGACCTGACCGAGCTCGCCCGCCGCACGCCGCGCGACGAGATCGTGAAGAAGGCGATCGAGCTGCACCACGCGGGTGTCTCGTGGCGCGATCTGCTCGGTGCTGCGTTCCTCGCGGGCATCCGCGAGGTCGAGCCGCGCCCGGTCGGGTTCCATTTCCATTGCGTCTTGATGACGGCCTCCGCCTACCAGATCGCCGAGGCGCTGCCCGTTGGCGATCGCCTGTTGCCGGCCCTGTTCAACCTCGCCGATTTCAAGGTATCGCAGGAAGCCGACGCACGGCCGCCGGACTGGCAACTGCCGGCAGCGCCCAAGGTCGACGGGGATCGCTCCTCGGCGTTCGCACGACTGCGCGAAGCACTCGATGCCTTCGACGCGCCGGCCGCCGATCGTGCCGCGACGGCCCTGGCGCAGTGCGCGGGGATCGACGAAGTCTTCGAAGTCCTGTGGCTCTACGGCGCCCGCGACTTCACGAGCATCGGCCACAACCCGATCTTCGTCGCGCAGGCGCACAGAACGCTGCAACAGGTCGGTTGGCGCCACGGCGAGGCAGTGCTCCGGTCGCTGGTCTACGGGCTGCTCGACGGCCGGCCCGGCGCCAACGATGCCACCTTCGCGCCGAACCGCGAACGGGCCCGCAAGCTGCCCGCTGGTTGGCAACACGGCAAGCCTTCGGCAACCGCGGGCCGCGAGCTGCTCGCGACGATGCGCACCGTGGATGCGGGTGGCGCCGCCGACGCGGTGATCGCGCAGCTGGGCGGCGGGCTCGCGCTCGCTTCGGTCTTCGACGCGCTGCGCCTGTTCGCGGTCGAGCAGTTGTGGCGTGATCCGGGCATCCTGGCCGTGCATGCCCTCACGGCGTTGAACGCGCTGCGGTACGGCATCGAGCGGAGCCGCAGCGACGACACCCAGCGGGTACTCCTGCTGCAGGCCGCGAGCTGGCTCGTGCAATACCGTGACTACCTCGCCGGACGGCCCGCCTACGACCGTGCGAGGCCGGGACTCGAGATCCTGACGGCGGCAGACACGGGGGCCACGGCGGCAGCGACGTTCGCGGCGGCCGGCGACGATCGCGACCACGCGGCAGCGCTGTGCCTGCGCGCTGCCCGCACCACGGGTCTTGAACCGCTCGGTGCAGAGGTGCGGCACTGGCTCGTGCGCAAGGTGCACGAGCATCACGACTACAAGTTCGCCGCCGCGCTGCTCGAGGAGGTGGCGCTGGCTGAGCCCGACGTCGGCGCACGCTTGTTCGCCGGCAGCCTCGGGTATCTGCGCAAGCCCGCCGACGCCGACGCGGAGGTGTGGCGGCAGGTGCGCGGGTGAGTCCGACCACGTGCGCTCGCTGTCGTCGCTGCTCTGGATGAAGTAGTCGGGGACCATCGCGTCGGCGAGGAAGGGAACCTCGCACCGTTGCGGGCACCCTCGGCGTGGGACCGTCGCATCTGCTTGATCGGGTTCAGCGGGTGAAGAAGAGCACCCAACTGCGCCGTCTGCGCCATCGCGAGCGATTGCCCCTCGCGCCGTGGACCCAAGCCGGACTGAACCGGGCTCAGCGCCCTCACCCGTTCTTGGCCACGAAGGCGCGCACCCGTGCCGCGAACTGCAGCTTGGCATCGGGGTGATCGCTGGTCAGCAACAGCGTGCCGAGGTCCGGCGTGGCCTTGCCGCGGAAGGTCTCGACTCCGTTCACGGTCACGACCACGTCCTTCTGGAGATCGAGCACGCGCGCATCGAGCAGCACCCAGAGCCCGTCCGTCGGCTTGTCACACGTGATCGTCACCGCGTTGCTCGCGCGATCGACATCCGCCACCACGATCGCCTTCTGCACCGGCTCCTCCCAGTAGAGCCAGTAGAACTGGCGCTTCCACAGAAGCACGGGCTGCCACACGATTCGCTGCGGCACCGGGGTTCGCGCGTGCGTGACCACAGCCTCGAGTTGCGCGAGGAATCCGCCCGGTGGTTCGCCGTGGCCGCGGCCGTTCACTTCCCAGTAGGTGTGCTCGAAGGCGCCCCACTTCGTCGCCGCCTCGGCGAGCAGCTTCGCCGCGAACTGGTTGGGTGCGGGCGGAACCTGCGGGTCGTCGAGGCTCTGGTAGACGGACACGAACACGTTGCGCAGGGACGGGATCACACCTTCCTGCACATCGATGATCGGACCGTTCGGCGCGCCGAGGACCGGTGTCGGCGCGCCAGCGCTCGGCGCGATCGCGGCGACCCGATCGGCATGATGGGCGCCGAGCGTCCAACTGCCGTAGCCGCCCATGGAGTGGCCGACGAAGAACACCTTGTCGGCGTCGAGCTTCCAGGTGCGCAGCGCGGCATCGACGAGGTCGAGCACGAACTCCTCGCTGCCGGCGTCGGTCCAGCCATGTTCCGTCGCTTCGAGCACCTGCGGTGCCACCATGAGCAGTGAGAGCTTGGTGAGCGCTGGTTCATAGGCGGCCGCGGCGGGACCGGCATCGCCCGAACCCTGACCACCGCCGTGCATCGTGATCGCCAGCCCCTTCGGCTTCTTGGTCTCACCGCCGATGATGTAGCGGCCACGGTGCTCGAGGTTCTTCTTCTTGTCCTCCGCCCAGAACCAGTTGTCGCCGACCTTCTCGAGCGAACGGCCCTTGCTCCCGATCTTCTGGATCCTGGCCTGCCACGCGGCCTGCTGCGTCTTGTCCAACGCTGGCAGCGACGCGATGCGCAGAAGGATCTCCTTCCTTTCGGTGTGACCGCGCGCCGTCCTGTCGTCGGCGGCCAGGAAGTTGACGACCAGCTGGTCGAGTTCCTTGCCGGCAGGGGGCTTTTGCTGGGCTTCGGCGAAAGCAGAGAGCAACAGGGCGAACGACACGGCGTGAGAGTGCGAGTGCATGGGCTCCTCCACCCTGATGCTATCGCGTCGTCCGGCGTACAGGTGTCGCGACAGATTCGGCACTCGACCGGGCCGGCCCGTGTTGATCGGCTGAGGCAGCCGCGACCGTGTGCAGGGGCACGGGCACGGCGACCTGCGATCCGGCCCGCGGAACTGTCCTTGCTGTGTTGCAAGAAGTGGCGGTGGGAGAGGGATTCGAACCCCCGGTCGGCTTTCACCGACAGCGGTTTTCAAAACCGCCGCATTCGGCCACTCTGCCATCCCACCGCGGATCGGCGCTGTGCTGCGCGCACGCTAGCGCCTCGCGCGAAGCGGCGCTACGGCCGCGTTCCCCGGAGCACGGCTCACTCGGTCGCCAGCGCTTCGAACACGTCGCGCGCCACGAGGATCGGCGCCTGCGTCTGCACCGCCAACGCGATCGCGTCCGAGGGCCGGCAGTCGACGACCGTCTCACTGCCTGTCGTCGTCGTGCCCGCATCGCGCGGCATCAGCACGAGTGTTGCATAGAACGTGTCGTCGCGCAGCTCGCTGATGATGACGCGATGCAGGCGCTGCCCGAGCGCCGACAGGATGCGCCCGACGAGGTCGTGCGTGAGCGGTCGCGGGGCCTGCACGCCGCACAGCTTGCGGTTGATCTCCTCGACCTCGGTGAAGCCGATCACGATCGGGAAGCCGCGGCTGCCATGCCGTTCGCGCAGGTGGATGTACTGCTGATCACCCTTCTGGTGGATGACGACGCGGGCGAGTTCGACTTCGACGAGATCCATGGCGACCCTGTGGGCTTCCGCGTTATAGCGCCTCGCCGAGTCGGCGCGAGAACGGGAACGGTGTCCGCGACGGTATAAAGGTGCGCCGTGACTGCCTCGCCGACGCCACCCTTGGAGCCTTCAGCAACCGCTGCCGTTGCCAACCCCGTGCTGGCGGTCACCACGCGCAGCGGCCGCATCGAGTCCTGGCATCGCGGCGCGGTTGCCGTCTACCACGACGACGAACGCATTCTCGCTGTGGGCGACGTCGATCGCCCCGTCTTCGCGCGTTCGGCGACGAAGCCACTCCAGGCCCTGCCGTTCCTCGAACGGGGCCTCGGCGACCGGCTGCGGTTGCCGGCCGAAGAACTCGCGGTGATGTGCGCGAGCCACGATGGGACGGCGGTGCACACGGCGGCGGTGCGGTCGTTCCTCGCGCGGGGCGGCCTGCGCGAGGATCAGCTCGGTTGCGGTGCGCAGGCGCCGTTCGACGCGGACAGCCGTCTTGACCTGCTGCGGCGCGGCGAGCAGCCCGGCAGGGTGCACAACAACTGCAGCGGCAAGCACACGGGCTTCCTGCACCTCGCGCGCGCGTGCGGCGACGACCTCACGAACTACCTGGACCCCGCCAGCTTGAGCCAGCAGGAGGTCAACGCGGCCGTGGCGGCCATGGCCGGGTTGCCTGGCCCCATCGAAGTCGGACTCGATGGTTGCGGCGCGCCGACCTTCCTGATGCCGCTGGCGGCTCTCGCGCGGGCGTTTTGCCGATTGGCGAACCCCGTCGGTCTGAGCCCCGTTCGAGCAACGGCATGCCGCACGATCCTCGACGCCGCGGGCCGGGCACCTTCGCTGTTGGCCGGCGAGCGGCGCTTCTGCACCGCGCTGCTGCGGGCGTGGCCGGGACGCGTGTTCGCGAAGAACGGCGCCGAGGGCGTCTACGCCGTGGCGCTGGCCCCCGATCCGCAGCGCCGCCGTTGGCCGAGGGCGTTCGGCATCGCGGTCAAGGTCGACGACGGCAACGAACGCGGCTACCAACCGGTGATCATCGACCTGCTGGTCCGCCTCGGCGCGTTCGCGGGTGGCCAGGTGCCGACAGCGGCGGCGGTCTTCCACCGGCTCGCGATCCACAACACGCAGCAGAAACTCGTCGGCGACGTGCACTGCGTGTGGCCATGGTCGCTGCCATGAAGGTCGTGCGCACGATTCCGCGGTTGCCGGCGCGCGCGGCGAACGCGCACAAGGGCGACTTCGGCACCGTGCTCGTGGTGGCCGGCAGCGAGGGCATGCTCGGCGCCGCCGTGCTGTGTGCGACTGCGGCCCTGCGCGGTGGCGCTGGGCTCGTGCAGGTCGCCTTGCTGCGCGCGCTGCAATCGCTGCTGCCCCTCGCGGTGCCGTGCGCGACGACGGTGCCGCGCAGTACGCCGATGCTGCGTCGGGCCGTGTCGACCGCGACGGCCATCGTCGTCGGGCCTGGGCTCGGCGCCACCGCGGCCACGCGTTCGCTCGTGCGCACGATCCTGCACGCAAGCACGGCACCTGTCGTGCTCGATGCCGATGCGCTGAACGTGCAAGCCCCGCTGCGCGCGCCGCTCGCGTGCCGCGCGAAGATCGTCTTGACGCCGCATCCGGGCGAGGCGGGACGCCTGCTCGGCATCGACAGCAAGCGTGTGCAAGCCGATCGTCGCGGTGCGCTGCGCGCACTCTGCGAACGCAGTGGCGCCATCGTCGTGCTGAAGGGTGCTGGCACGCTGGTCGGCGACGGCACGCGCTGCTTTCGGAACCGCACGGGCAACCCGGGCATGGCGACGGCGGGCTCGGGCGACGTGCTCGCGGGGCTGCTCGGGGCGCTGCTCGCGCAGGGCATGGCGCCCTTCGCAGCCGCCTGTCTCGCCGTGCACGTGCATGGCAAGGCCGGGGATCTCGTCGCGCGTCGC
>JAYUCN010000867.1:0-3115 GCA_043740335.1 Planctomycetota bacterium | reverse complement strand
CGGGTTCGAACACGCCGTCGTGGTCGTCATCGGCGATGCCGTTGCGACCTTGAACCGTCGGCAGGATGCCCGAGTCGAGCGCCCACAGCACGCGGCGGTCGCTGACGAAGTGCGTGGTCTCACCAGCCGGCACGTTCTTCGCCATCTGCGCCAACTGGGCGACGGTCTTGCTCTTCATGTCGAACGAGAACGCCGGCGCCTGCCAGGTGGGCACCGGGAACGTGGTGCTGTTGACGTGGCACGGTGCGCAGGTGTCGGGATCGTTGTTGGGGAAGGTCGGGCCGGGTGGTGGGCCAGCGTGCGGCTGGCCCGCCCCGAGCGGTGGTGGCAGCGCCGACGACACGAACGCGTTCGTGCCGGTCACCTGCATGCTGTGGCACGTGGCGCAGCGCGGGTGTCGGAACTTGCCGGCCAGGGACTGGCTGAAGGCGCGCTTCTCGACATCCGACGCACTGATCGCGGCGACGAAGATGTCGGCTGCTGCGTTCGTGTCCGCGGTCGTGTCGCGCGCGAGCGGCGCGCCGGCCCCATTGCCGTTGTTCGACGGTGCGGCCGTCGAGAACGCGAGCAACACGACCTCGCGGGCCGTGCCCCCGGCACCGATGGCTGGCACGACGACGCCGGCGACCGCGGGTTCGGCAACGGGGTCCGACGGCACGAGCCCGAGATCGAGTCCGAGCGGCAGATTGGCGTTTTCCGTCGAGGCGGGTGCCGGGGCAGCAGGCCGCTTGTTGCCGAGGCCCGAGGAACAGCTGCCGAGCCAGATGCCGAGCGAGATCGCGAACAGCGCGGAGGTGAAGCGTGCCATCATGGGAAGCCGGTGGGTGCGAGGGACTGCGAGGCGGAGAGCCTAGCGCAACACCGTGGGCGTTGCCGGGATCTCGTCCCCTTCCAGCGCCCGCCGACATCCGGCACCATCCGGCGCCGAGACCGTGGCGTCCGTCGCCTCAGGGACGGATACTCTCCGCCTCGACGCGGACTGGCGAGATCAGAACGATGAAGATGACTCCACGCATTCTGGCGGTTTGGCTGGCCATCGGCGTCTCGGCCGCAGGCTGCAAGGCCCTCTTCCACCAGATCGTCGCTTATCGCGATGCGTGGGCAAGCGGCATCGCCAAACGCGAGGGCGCACTCGAGAACGGCATCCAGACCGGCGATTGGACCTTCAACTACGAGTCGGGCAAGCGCCGCGCGATGGGCCGCTACGAGAACGACCATCAAGTCGGGCCGTGGACCTATTACTACGAGACCGGCGTCGTCGAATGGAGTGGCGCGTTCAACAGCAAGGGCAAGCGGATCGGCGAGTGGAACTTCAACCACCCGGACGAGACCCTGCGCGCGCGCGGCACCTATCTCGACGACTTCGAGGATGGCGAATGGGAGTTCTTCTACCCGGACGGGACGCTCGAACGCACGGGGCAGTTCGACGACGGCAAGCTGTCCGGCCCGTGGACGTACTTCCATCCGGGCGGCAAGGTGAAGGCGGCTGGCATCTGTTACCGCGGCCAGCGCGTCGGCGCGTGGCGTGTCGCCGACGCGTCGGGGCAGGAGCGCATCCAGGACTTCGGCACCAAACCCGACATCGAGATCGTGCAGGAGAAGCACCCGAACGGGACGGTGCGGTGCACGGGCGTCACGAAGAGCGGCGTGCGCGTCGGCCGCTGGACGAGCTGGCACGAGAACGGCAAGCCGCGATTCTGCTGTTCGTTCAAGGACGGGCGTGCCACGGGCGTGTTCGAAGCGCGCAATGCGTCGGGTGGCATCATCGCGCAGGGGGTGCTGGTCGGCGGTGCGTTCGCCGAAGGGACGATCGCCGTGCAGAACGGTCAGAACCGTGCCATCGCGCCGGGGCAGGTGCCGCCCGCGGCGGCGACGTCGCTGTGGGCGATGGCCGAAGCACTCGCTGCCATGCAGCCCGAGGCGGTCGTCGGCGTGCTGATCGCCGAGGCCAATGCCAAGATCGAAGCCGCCAACGTACTCGCCCGGCGCGAGGCGGCGACGCCGACGCCGACACCGGCCTCGGCAACCGTGCTCGCGCAGATCGAACAGCAGCCCGAGCGCGTGCCTGCCGCCCCGCAACCCGACCTCACCTTCACGCAGCGCGAAGAGATGAAGGACTACGTGAAGAACTATCTCGAGGGGACCAGCAAGAGCCGCCCGTCGCGCAAGAAGTACGGACCGTCCGCCCCGGACACGCGCTCGAAGGGACCGGGTGAGCGCGCGGAACTGAAGGGCAAGCCGCTGCCGTTCCAGAGCCTTCGCTGCGTCGACGGCACGATCGTGGATCTGGCGCAGTTCCGCGGCAAGCAAGACCTGCTCGTGGTCGTGCTGCGCGGTTTCTCGGGCGAGGTCTGTCCGTACTGCATCGCCCAGACCAAGGCGCTCGCGCAGTCGAAGGTGCGTCTCGACGAACTCAAGGTCGAGGTGCTCGTCATCTATCCGGGCCCGAAGGAGAACGAGGGCGCGTTCACGAAGGCCTACGCGGCGACGTTCGAGGGCGAAGTGCCGCCCTATCGCATCTTCTACGATCCCGATCTCGAGATCGTCGAGAAGCTCGGCATCTCCGGCGAGCTCGCGTTCCCGACGACCCTCATCGTCGGCAAGGACGGGCTCGTGACCTACGCCTACGTCGGCGAGCACGTCGCCGATCGCCCGGCCGCCATCGACCTGCTGAAGAAAATCGAGGGCATGAAGAAGTGAGCGGGACCGATCCAGAAGGCCAGCAGCCACCGCTCGACAGGACCCAGGCCTACGTGCCAGAGGGTGCTGGCGAGGCGCCGCCGCCCGCGAGCAACCTGCCGAAGATCCCCGGCATCACGCTGCACTTCGAGCTCGCGCGCGGCGGCATGGGCATCGTCTACAGCGGTCGTCAGGACTTCCTCGACCGGCGCGTGGCCGTGAAGCTGCTCGCCGTCGAGCTCGGCGGCGAGAAGTTCGCGCAGCGCTTCCGGCGCGAGGCGAAGATCCTCGCCGGCATCAAGCACCCGAACATCGTCGCCTGCCACTCGGCGGGCACGACCGACGACGGTCAGTCCTACCTCGTCATGGAGTTCGTCGATGGGCCCAACCTCAAGACCTGGGTCGGCGAGCACGGGCCGCTGTCCTGCTCGGCGGC
>JAYUCN010000866.1:0-3118 GCA_043740335.1 Planctomycetota bacterium | reverse complement strand
ACGCGCGTGCAACTCGCGGAAGGTCACACGTCGCGCTTCCGCGCCCTGCACGAGGTACCGGCGTCGATCAGCACGCTGACGCGCCGCCTGGCCGAACGCGACGACGCGCGCCAGCTCCTGCAGTTCACAGAGCAGCTCGACGAGGTCGACCAACGTCTCGTCGTGCTGTGCGGTCTCGAGGGAGGCACGACGAACGCGGCGGCCGTGCAGGTGGGACTCGGCGAAGACGCGTGCGCGAAACGGTGGTACCGGTTGCGGCAGAAGCTGCGAACGACGTTCGGCGGCGAACAGCCGGACTGATCTACTACTCCGGTACTTTCGCACGCGGCGCGAGGATTCTCATGCGGCCGATCCCAGCAGCTGCTTGAGGGTTGCGTCGCGCGCGGCGAAGAGGGCAGCGGTCAACTTGGTGCCCTTCTCGGTCAGGCGTTTCTCGAACTCCGTGTCCGATCGGGGCCACGTGGGGTCATCCCGGAGGCAAGCCGCAACGTCGCGGCTCCACCACCCGAGGTTCCCCATGTCGGCCTTCCTGACTTCCTTCTTTCGTGTCCACGGTTCCCCCTTCCGTTGCCGTTCTACGCCCCGGTTGCGTCGCGCGGCGAGTCTCGCCATCGCCGTAGTCGGCGGCATCGCCGTGGTGCCCGCGCAGATCAACTTCTCGCTGTCGGGGTGCTACTCCAATGGTGCCAACGCGCCGTTCGCGCTCGCCCTCGGCGACACGGGTGGCCCTGCCACCCTCGAGATGGCGGCCGCGCACAACTCGTTCTTCACCACCGGCGTCGACACCTGGAGTCCCGGGGCAGGCACTTGTCCGGTGTTCGGACCGGTGACTGCGTTGGCCTTTGGTGTACCAGCCCCCCTGGCACCCGTGACCAACGTCGTCGATGTCGCCATCGCCGACATCAACAACGCTGGTGCTGGCGAAGTCTGCGCGCTGGTGTGGGATCCCCTGGCTCCGTACGTCGAGGTCTTCGATGGCGGACCCCAGCGGGTCGCCCTGCCACCCACCTTCCCCTTTCAACTCGTCACGACGGACTTCGACGGCGACGGCGACATCGATCTCCTCGTGCTCGACAGCACCAGCACGATCCACCTGTCCAAGAACGGCCCGGTCGGCACGTTCGGTGCCTTCGCACCGCTGCCACTCGCCCTGGTGCCCGCCGGACTCGGAGCCATGCGGCGCTTCGCGGTCGGCTCGTTCAACAACGACAACCTGCCTGACCTCGTCGTCACGTGGGGCGCCATCGGGTTCATTCCCCCGCAGGCGGCCGTGCTGTCGAACACGGGCGGGACCGGCGCGACGTACCAGCTGCTGAGCACCTGCACGTTCCCGCTCCCCACGAATCCCGGCGGCATCACGGTGGGCGACTTCGACGGCAACGGGGTCGACGACTTTGTCGTCATCGATGGCGGGCTCCTGCCCGGCAGCAACTCGGTGTTCGTCTGCACGACCCCGCGCATCCTGCCGTGGCCCGGCACGATCGTCGTCGCGCAAGCGACCGTGACCCTGCCTGCCAGCTGGTGGCCGACCGCGATCACGAGCGGTGACTACGACTGCGACGGCGACATCGACCTCGCCTATGCCTACACCGACGGCAGGTTGCACTTCCGCCCCAACGAAGGCGGCGGCACCTTCCCTGGCACCGGACTCAACGTCGAAGTCTCCTACGCGATCTTCGGTGGCATCACCGACATCGAGACCGGCGACATCGACGGTGACGGCGACCTCGATGTGGCGACCTGCGACTGGGTGCCGGGCGGCGGCTGCTGCGTCTGGTGCAATCTGTTGCCCCCCGGCGAGTGCTGCCACGAGTTCCGCGGCGGTGACCGCACCGACACCTATGTCGGCATCGACTGCGCGTGCCCGAGCGCGAACCTCGCCACCGTGGCCGCGCCGCTGCGCCAGTTCGACGATGCTGCTTTGGCCAAGACGTTCGCCCACACCTTCGAAGGCCTCCCGGTCCACATTCGTTCGGCGAAGCTCACGATCGTGTGGAAGCCCATCGGTCCTGCCGCCCCGGATCTGCTGAAGCTCGATCTGCAGTTCGCGCCGACGAACTTCGCACTCGACTACTCGCTCGCCAACACCGGCCCGCCCGTCGTGCTCGACCTCGCCCACCTGCCGGGTGGCCAGAACCTGCTGCCCCGCCTCCAGAAAGTTGGCCGCCTCGATGTCGCTGGCGCCTTGCACACACAGATCGACTCCATGCGCCTGGACATCATCACGTGCTGCGAGGACTCGGAGCCGACCATCGGCTACACGCACGACGAACTGCGCGCCGCCGGCGGCGTCGTGAACTTCACGATCAACGCGGGTGCGGCCTACGCGAACGGCTTTGGCATCATCGGCTTCGGCGCCGGCGTCGGCTGCCTCGGTGCTGGTTCCCCGTTCGAAGGGGTGTGCATCCTGCCGCCCTACTCCATCCTGCTGTTGGCACCCCTGGACGCATTCGGCACCGCAACGCTGTCCGCGTTCATCCCGATCGTGCCTTGCTGCCTCGAACTGCACAGCCAGGCGCTCGCGATCAAGTCGAACTGGTCGACGCCCTACGGCTTCTCGTGCACGATCAGCGACTACACGAAGTAGTTGCGCTGGCCTCGCTGTTGGCACGAGGCCAGCTCGCACCGGTAACGTGCGAGTCCCGCTGCGGCGAAAAGACCGCGCGGTGCAGAATGCCAGCCATGCTCCGACCCGCTGCGGTCCTCGCGTTCGCTCTCGCCACGGCGTTGCCGGCCCAGGGCGGCTCCCCGACCTTCGTGCCGAAGCCAGGCGCCATGGTGAAGTTCGCCGCCGAGGACATCCCGGGGCTGCTGGCCAGGCTGCCTGACACGGCGATCGGCCGCCTGTTCACGGAGCCCGAGGTCGCCACCGCCTTCGCAACGGGCCTCGCACACTTCCGCGAGCGAGCCGCGCGCAGCGATGCATTGTTCAAGGCGGCACAGGAACTGGCCATCCCAACGCTCACGATCCTCGAGTCACGCTTCCTGCGGCAGTACGACGTGCAGGATCTCGTTCGCCTCGAAGGGCTGGCGTTGCCGCCTGCCGAGGGCCGGCGACTGCCGGCCACCGTGTTCCTCGTCGCCTGTCGCCCGAAGGCCGAGGGACGCATGGCGCGCG
>JAYUCN010000865.1:0-3125 GCA_043740335.1 Planctomycetota bacterium | reverse complement strand
GTCGCGCGCGGCGGCGACGGCGCGCGGGTCGACGCCGGGAATCGCGCCGAGCGCGAGACGACCGTGCACGGCAGCGAGGGAATGCGCGGTCGCCTCGTTGTCGCCGTTCGCCGTGCGGTCGGCGAGCATGTAGCGGCGCACGCGCAGTCCCTTCCAATCGGGATCGCGTGCATGCAACTTCGCTTCGAGCCAGGTCGGCCCGCCAAAGAAGGCCGTGACGAGGTTGGCGGCGACGTTGTAGGTCAGGTTGTCGACGCCCTTGCCCGTGATCATCGCTTCAGCGACGCGGCGCACGGTGGCGGTCGCGAGGGCCTTCTGCGCGGTGGCGCGTTGGGCGGGCGTGAAGTGGGCGACGGCCGGGTGCTTGCCGTCGGCGAGGATGGTCGCTGCATTTGGGAAGGGCCGGTCCAGTGCGTCGGGCAACGCGGCGAAGAGCTCGACGAGGTAGCCGACCTTGATCGCACTGGCGACGGGCATCGGCTGGTCTTCGTTGATGGCGAGCAGCGGTTGGCCGAGTGGCGGTGACAACCAGATCGCGGCGCGGATGCCGGGTCCGAGTGCGGCGATGGTGCGCTTGACGTCGGCCAGCAGCGCGGGGTCCGCGGCGCGGTCACCGACAGGTGCGGTGCGAGTCGCGCAGGCCTGGAGTGCGAACAGGATGCCGAGGACGACGTGGCGCAGCATGCCGCGAGGATCCAGGCCCGGCGGCTGCGAAACCAGGGGCGACCCCGGCGATTCCGCGCGCAGCCGGTGCTACCGTCGATGACGCGGCACCGGGCGTGCCGGCAGCGACATGCGCATCCTGCACACGGCGGACTGGCACCTGGGGCACACCTTGCGCGACCACTCGCGCGAGGCCGAACACGCGCACTTCCTGCACTGGCTCGTGCAGACCGTCGCCGATCGTCATGTCGACGCGCTGCTCATTGCAGGCGATGTGTTCGACAGCAGCAACCCGCCGCCGTTCGCGTGGCGCATGTGGTTCCAGTTCCTCGGTGCCTTGCGACGCGCGCGGCCGACCATCCAGGTGGTCGTCATCGCCGGCAATCACGACGGCGCCGCGCGGCTCGAAGCGCCGCGCGACCTGCTCGCGACGATCGACGTGCGCGTCATCGGCAGTGTCGCGCGCGACGCGTCGGGCCGGCTCGATGTCGAGAACCTGCTGGTGCCGCTGCGCGCCGGCAGCGGCGAAGTGCGCGCCATCTGTGCGTGCATCCCGTTCCTGCGCAGCAGCGACGTGCTCGCGCTCGTGCCGCCGCCTGCGTCGGACCCGCCACCTCGACCGGAGGGTGGGGACGTGATCCCGCGACCGGGAGAACCGCCGATTGCAGAGACCGACATCGATCCACTCATCGACGGCATGCGCACCCTGCACCGCGAACTGTTCGACGCGGCGCGCGCGCGCCAGAAACCCGGCCATGCGCTCGTCGCGATGGCGCACGGCTACCTCGTCGGTGGCGCGCTCAGCGAGCTCAGCGAACGCAAGGTGCTCGGCGGCAACCAGCATGCGCTGCCGCTCGACCTCTTCCCCGACGACTGCGCCTACGTGGCACTCGGCCACCTGCACCGTCCGCAATCCCTCGGCGGCCATGACCACGTGCGCTACAGCGGGTCGCCGATCCCGCTGTCGATGCCCGAGCGTCTGCACGCGCACCACGTCGTGTTCGCGGATCTCGATGGTGAGCACCTGCAGAAGGTCTGGTCCCTGCGCGTGCCGCGCCTCGTGCCGCTCGTGCGCATCCCCGAACGTGGCGAACTCGAACCCGACCAGGCACTCGAGGCCGTCGCCGCCTTGCCGCCGCGCGATCCTGCGATGGCCGACGAACTGCGCCCGCTCGTCGAAGTCGCGGTGCGCTTGCCGCAACCGTCGCCACATCTCGGCGAACGCATCGCCCGCGTCATCGCGGACAAGAACGCGCGGCTCGTGCGCGTCGACGTGGTGTTGACCGGGAACGATGGCACGCCAGATCCGAACGCACGCCCCGCCGAGCTCCAGTCGTTGTCGCCCGAAGACGTGTTCGTTCGCCGCTACCACCGCGACCACGAAGGGCCCGTGCCCGAGCCGCTGCTGGCAGCGTTCCGCGAACTGCTCGACGTCGTCCAGCACGGAGGACCCCAGTGAGGATCCTCGCCATCCGCGGCAAGAACCTCGCGAGCCTCCAGCGCTCGTTCGAAGTCGACTTCGCGCGCGGACCCCTCGCGGGCGTTGGGCTGTTCGCGATCACGGGACCCGTCGGTGCGGGCAAGAGCACGCTGCTCGACGCACTCTGCCTCGCGCTGTTCGACCGCACACCGCGCCTGTCCGGACGCGGCGGCGTGCTCGTCGGCGAGGACAGCGAAGCGCGCGGCGACTGGCTGCGCAGCAGCGATCCACGTTCGTTGCTGCGGCGCGACGCGGCGGAAGGCCACGCCGAAGCCGACTTCACGGGCCGCGATGGCGTGCGCTACCGGGCGCGCTGGAGCGTGCGGCGCGCGCGGCGGCGCCACGATGGTCGCGTGCAGGAGCAGGAGATGACTCTGTTCGATCTCGATCGTGGCCTGCTGGTTGCCGGTGGCCGCAAGACGGAAGTGCTCGCCGCGATCGAGGCGAGACTCGGGCTCGACTTCGGCCAGTTCTGCCGCTCGGTGCTGCTCGCGCAGGGCGAGTTCGCCGCGTTCTTGCGCGCCTCGGCCGACGAGCGCGCGCGCCTGCTCGAGAACCTGACCGGTGCCGATGTCTATCGACAATTGTCGCGCGCGGCGCACGAGGCGCGCAAGCGACGGGAGACGGAGCTCGCGAATCTGGCGGCGCAGGCCAACGCCCAGGTACTGCTCGGCGATGCGGAACACGAGGTGCTCGTGCAGCGCGCGCAGGAACTCGAACAGGAGCTGCGCATGTGCCAGCTCGGCATCGAGATCGCACAGGGCTACCTCGCGTGGTACCGGGCGGCGACCGGTCTGCGGCAGCGCGAGAGCGAAGCGACCGTGAGTCTCCAGGAGGCGGTGGCCGCCGTGCATGCGGCGGTGGCGCGGCGAGAACGGCACACGCGCCTCGTGCGGGCGTTGCCGCTCGTGCCCCGCGTGGAGATCGTGATGACGGCCCAGCGTGAACTCACGCACGGCATCGCAGCACTTGGTGATGCCGA
>JAYUCN010000864.1:0-7586 GCA_043740335.1 Planctomycetota bacterium | reverse complement strand
CGTTCCGACCACGTGCCGCTGTCCGAACCGTATCGCGAGGCGCACAGCGATCGGCGCCGCCTCGGCCGCCTGTCGATGCGCCTGCACGCCGGCAACCTCGGCGACCCGGTCGAGATCGCCTACATGCATTCCGGCATCCGCCTCGGCTCGAGCCAGGAGATCGGCAAGTTGTCGATCGACTGGGACCTCTCGGAGAGTCTCAAGTTCGAACTGCGAGCGCGCACCGAGTATCGCAACGGCGACCATGGCGTGCTGGCGGATCTCGCCTGGTGGCCATCGCTGTTCACGAGTCTGCACCTGTCGATCGGCGACGACATGGACTTCCTGTCGACGTCGTCGATCTACTCCCTGTTCGAGTCGCCCATGGACGGCGCGCCGGGGCTGGTGCTGTATGCGGTGCACATCTTCTGACGAGCCGCGAACGTCCGGTGCGGGTGGCCGCATGCTGCCTCGCATGCGCAGAGCCATGGTCACTGCCGTGCTGATGCTCGGCGGCTGCACGTTCCAGGCGAGCCCTGGCTGGCCGCGACCGGCGCTGCCACTGCCGCGTTGGGCAGGGGTCGAGGCGAGCGTGATGTTGCCGCGCCTCGAAGAGTTCGTCGAGCGCGATGGAGAGGCCCATGGGGTGCTGCAGGGCAGCGGCGAAACCGTTCGGTTCCAGCTGCGGCGGGCGAGCCCCGGTCCACGACCGGCGGCGCTCGTGCTGCTCGTGCCGATCCTCGCGGGCGGCGAAGAACTCATGGCGCAGGTCGCCGGGCGCATGTGCGCGCGCGGCTTCGACGTCGCGTTCTGCGCACGCGCCGGTTCGGCGCTGAAGCCGCCGCAGCGGGCCCCGGAGCTCGACGAACTGTTCCGCCGCACGGTGCTGCACCAGCGGTTGCTGCTGGCGTGGTTGCGCGGGCCCGAGAATGTGGCGCCGGCGGCGGTCTTTCTGCTCGGCATGTCGATGGGCGGCATGGTGACGACAGTGCTCGGGGCGCTCGAACCGGACGTCGCGGGGATCGCGATCTGTTTGTCGGGCGGAGATCTCGCGAGCCTGGTCGTGGCCAGCAGCGAGTCGCGCGTGCAGCGGTGGGTCGATTGGCGGGTGGCGACCGATGGCGTCGGCCAGGACCAGTTGCAATGGGAACTGCACGAGTTCCTGCGGCACGAACCGCTCGCGTTCGCAGCGACGATTCCGACGGCGAAGGTCCTGTTCGTCAGTGCGCGGTTCGATTCGGTGGTGCCCGAGCGCAATCGGGATCTGCTGTGGGAAGCTCTTGGCCGGCCGGCCCGGCTGGAAGTGCCGCTGGGGCACTATTCGACCGCCTTGGTGATCGAAGCGGTGCTGGCGGCGGCGGCGGCGCACTTCGAGTCGCGCGTGCCACACCCCGCGGGGGCCTCCCCCTGAGGCCGATCCGAAGCCGGACGACGACCTTGGCCCGCCACGAAACCCGGGAGGAACACCAGGACTTGCGCGTTCCCCGCCGCCTCGGTCTGATGCTCCCCCCGTTCTCCTCCGCCTCCTGCCCACCACGACTATGGTCCTCCGTTTCACTCTCGGCTCCCTGCTCTTGTTCGGCGCTACCGCCCACGCTCAGGCCGGTGTCACTCCCCACGTCCCTGCTCCGGCACCCGCTCCTGCCCCCGTCACCACCCAAGACCCCGACAAGCCCCAACCAACCGCCGCTGAGTCGATCGCCGAGCTGGCGAAAGAGAAGGTGCGCCTCGAGAAGGAGATCCAGTACGTGCAAGGCCGCGCCAAGAACGCCAAGGCCTTGCTGTCGGACAAGCTCACCGCGCGGTCGCAATCGTTTCGGTCCATCGACGCCGGAGTCATCGCCACGCCCGTGCCGCAGGCCCCGCCGGCAGCGCCGCGCTACGCCCGCATCTCCACGAAGGACGAGATGGCCAGCCTGCCGCAGGACACCATGCTGACCGTGAACGGTCGCCCGGTCAGTCGCGGCAACTTCAACCAGCTCATGGACCACCTGCGCCTGTCGCCGTCGACGGGTGACGAGTCGATGCGAGCCCAGCGCGCGCTGTTCGAACTCGTGATGACCGAGGGCATGGCCGCCGCCTTCCCGGAAAGCGAGGCCGAGGGCATCCTCGCCGATGTGCTCCCCCAACTGGAGCAAGGCAAGTCGATGGCGGATCTGGCCAAGGCGATCGGCACCGTGCGCGGCGCCAGCCCCGAGGGTCGCGTCGAACTGACCCGCAACTCGAATTTCGGTCCGCATTTCGAGCAGATCGCCTTCGCCACCGCGGCCGGCCAACGCGCGCGTCCGTTCCGCAACGCGCAGGGCATCGTCGTGCTCGCCGTCGAGAGCAACGAAAAGGGTGCGACCCCCGAACTCGACAAGGTCACCGGCACCGCCATCCAGATCCCCCACTCGACCGATCAAGGGGCGCTGCAAAAGGCCCAGATGTCGATCAGCATGGGCCAACTCGACATCGTGGTCCGCGACGACGAGGTCCTCCAGATGTTGCCGCCGGTGTGGCGACAGCCGGCCCCCGTGCCGGAGCAGATCCCGACCCCCGTCGGCAACGCGACCGCCCTGCGCGACTCGCTGGAGAAGCTGCAGGCCGAGATGACCAAGCTGGGCAACCCGACCGATGCGGCGACCAAGCAGCGCCTGGAGACGCTCCAAGCCGAGTACCACCAGGTCAAACTCGCGCTCAAGCGGGCGGAAGCGGGAGGCGCCACGGACGAAGGCAAGACCGACGTCGTCAAGGTAGAACCAGCTCCCAAGAAGGAGCCGCCGAAGAAGAACTGACACGGCCAGATCCGACGCCGAATCACTGGCGCCGAATCACTGGCGCAGAATCACCGACGAGTGGGGCGCCTCCGGTTGCAGCCGGAGGCACACAGGCAACCGGCAGCAACATCCAGAGGGAGGGGCATGGCAGCCATCCGCAAGAGCGGCGGCTTGGTGGCGTTCTTCTGGCCAGGCAAGGTCACCGACCCGCGCGACGCCGCGTTCGCCGCAGCCCTCGCGAACCGGCGGTTCCGCACCATCGAGCACGCGGCCAGTGAAGAGATCTCCGTGGGCTGGGTCACGCCCAAAGATCCCACCGGCGACAGTTTTGCCATCGAGGACCTCGACGGCGGCGTCGGCACCTGGCTGCGCTTCCGCATCGACAAGAAGGTCTTGCCGAAGAAGTGGCTCCAGATCCACCGCGACGCCGCGGAGAAGGCGCGCGGCAAGAAGCTCTCGGCACGCGAACGGCGCGAGCTCAAGGACGATCTGACCGAGAAGCTGCTGCCGCGGGTGCTGCCGACGATCCACCTCGTCGACGCGCTGCTCTTCCACGCGAAGAAGACGGTGCTGCTGTTCGCGACGAGCAAGGGGGCAGGCGAGGCGTTCGGCAAGCTGTTCTTCGAGACGTTCACGGTGCCGCTCGAACGCGGCAACCCGCTGCAGTGCGGCCTGCGGGCCGAGCTCGGCGCCGACGGCATCCGCGCCCTCGAACGGGCGGAGCCCGTGCGCTGGCCCGACACCACGCCCGC
This sequence comes from Planctomycetota bacterium, assembly GCA_043740335.1. Taxonomy (GTDB): domain Bacteria; phylum Planctomycetota; class UBA1135; order UBA1135; family UBA2386; genus DASVAL01. The sequence goes on along the minus strand of JAYUCN010000864.1, from coordinate 4,096 downwards.
AGCACCTCGTGTGAACACCCGCACTCGCAACGCAGCGGATGCCGAACAGCCGGATACCGAGCAGACGGTTCCCGAGCGGGGGGTCGACGCATGAAACCGTCCCAGCAAGGCAGTGAGACGCACGGCTTCCTCGGCGAGGAGTTCCTGACCTGGATCTGGTTCCGCTGGGAGACCGAGGGCGGCGAGTTCACGCTGCCCGGTGGCCGGGTGGTCGGCGTGGCGCTCGACGACTTCCTCGCCTTCCGGGCACCGAACGACGACGCCACCGAGCAGACGCTGCGCCGCGGCCTGCCGACGCGCACGCAGGAAGCGCGCACGGCGCTGCGACAGGGCCGTCGCCTGCAGAAGGCAAGGTTGCTCATCGCCGAGGGTTCACGCCAGTGGAGTGCGACGCTCGATGCACCGACGCTGTCGCTCAGCGGCGTGCGATTGCCCGAAGACGCCGAAGAGTGCGAGTCCGACGCCGACCGCACCGCCGACCGCGCCGCGAACTGGCTCGCGCTGCACGAGCTCGTGCAGGGCCTCTACGCGCGCTTCCTGAAGGAACGGCTGCGGCCCGACTATGGCAAGACGGTCGGCGAGCAGCAGGCGAGTTGGATGGCGAGTTGAGGTCCGCGTTCCTGGCGCCGAGCCTGTGCTGACCGGGCCAACTCGCAGCCGGTCAACTCGCAGCCGGCAGGTCGTGCACGGACAACAACCCGTGCCGGCGCCAGCCGATCGTGAGCATCCAGGTGTGGGCGTCGGTGACAGGGCGTGGCATCGCTTCGATGCCACGCACTGTCACGGTCTCCCGGAACCCATCGAACCACGGCGCCGAAGTGAACGTGTCGATCACCTGAGGAACCGCGACCTCGCGGCCTTCGGCCGCGTGCTTCTTCCCATTGGCGAGCACGTAGCACAGCGCATGCTTGACCTCGCGCGGCGTCTTCAGGATGCGGTCGTGGTAGCGGTCGGCGAACACCTTGCCACTCCGTTGCCAAAGCCTGTTCAGGGCTTTGGCAACGCGGATGAGGAGGCCCTGGACGCCGCGTGAGAGCGCGCGGCGATCAGGGGCCTCGACCAGGAAGTGAAGGTGATCGTTGAGCACGGCGTAGTGGCAGAGGCGAAAGCCGCCGCGGGCGCTGCCCGCGGCGAAGGCGCCGCGCAACGCGGCGTATTCGCGCCGGCGGCGCAACTTCGGCAGGCTGCGTTGCAGCTTCACGGTCACGTGAGCAGGGAACCTGGCCGCCAGCGCTGCGCGCTGGCGATGGCTGACACCGGCTTTGTCGCCCTTCGGGCGGCCACCCGCGCCGGCACGCCTGCCGCCGTGCTGGAACGGAAACGGCAACATGCCGGTCCTCTGCTTGATCGAGCTTCGCTTCCTCATCGCAGCATCATCTTGACGGGGCATATATTTGCTTGTGCACTGCTCGAAGTCAAGGGTAATCTGTCCCGCAAGAATGTTGCTCACGCCAGTTCGCCGGCGTTGCGTGTCCGTACTTCACGATCTTTCGCGTAGAGCAACGTGCGCCGTTGTTGGCTTGCGGGCCGTCGAGGCGTCGAGGCTGGGGGTGCCGCAGATGACTCGAATGCGACTTGGACTAGCCGGACGCTGCCACGGCAACCGGCTCGACCCGGGCCCCGAGTCGAAGGAGCAGTTCCCGCAGCCAGGTGGCCGTGTTCGCCGCATGCGCAGCATCGGGAGCGCCCGTCCCCCACACGATGCCGAGAACGCGCACCGTCGCCGGGGTCGTTTTCGTGCGCTGCGCATCCTTGACGGCGTTCGCGCAGGGGCCTTCGGCGTCGAACAGACTCAGCAGTCCGCCGACATCGATCTCCTGGCCGCCGCGGTTGAAGACGTACTTGCTGCCGGCCGGAGGCACCAGGACACGCAGCGACGCCTTGGCAAGGTCGAGGTCGACGATGCTGATCGGCAAACCTGAATGCAGCGAGGCGACGTTGCCGGCGTCGACAGCGGCGTTGATCGAACCGAGCCGCCCATCGCCAAGTGCCTCGACCAGGTACTCCGACGATGGCTTGCCGCGCCCGGTCGGCCGGTAGCCATGCACGCGCAACAGATCGCGAACCGCCGTGCGAACGGACTCGCCGCCGCGCACGGGAACTTCGGCATCCAGCTGCAGCAGCGTCCGCAGCCACGCTGGCGACGGCAACTGCTCGAGCGGCCCTGGCCACACGGCCGCCACCGCGTGCAGCGCGAGGCCGGGATAGGCGACGACGGGCAGGTTCATCCTTCGTGCTTCGGCAAGTGGTCCATCGCATGCCGGTGCAACCACGCGGCGACCTCGACGGCGTCGTGGAAGTTCGGCACCGCACTGCCGCCGATCGGCACGAACCCGGGCTCGTCGTCGTAGCGGCGCAACGGGTCGCCGGTGTCGAGGTCGCGCCGGCTCCAACTGCCCTGGTGCGAGAAGGACCACAGCACCCCGCCGCCGCGCGTCGACACGAGTTGCCAGCCGAGATGCCAGCGGGCGCTCTGCAGGCCACGATCCGCGACCATCGTGAACTCCCGCACGTCGAGGCGCAGCACGGCATCGACGCCGAGCACGACGCCGATGCGCGCGGCATCGAAGGGATCCTCGAGCAGGCCCGCTTCGGCGAGCAGTTGCTGCCCCACCGCCAGTGAGCGCACGTCGTAGCCGCGCATCCGCATGGCGAGGTCGAGCCCCGCGAACACTTCCGGCTGCGAACGGTACGGTTCGGCCAGCACCGGCCAGACGACGATCGACCGCGGCATCGGTCCGAGCAGCGGTGTCGGTTCCACGCGGCTGACGCGGCACGCGCCCGCGAGCACGAGCACGAGCAAGGCGCACGTCAGAGGTGCAGGAACGGTTCGCGGCATGACGTCAATTCTGGCGCCACCGGCGCAAAGCACAACTCAGCGGATGGTCGGCCCAGTCGGCGGTCCACCGCCACCGCGCCGGCCTTCGCGCGGCCGCACGGGCTGGCGCGGCAGCTTCTCGTCGCGCTGCGCGGTCTGCCAGACGAACGTCGCCATGATCACGGCCGCCTGCTTCAGGTCGTCGGCGACGGCGTGGTCCCAGACGTCCATGTTGGAGTGGTGCGTGCGTGAACCGTAGCTCACTTCGTCCTGGATGAACTGGAACCCCGGCACGCCGACCCCGTGGAACGAGAGGTGGTCGGTGCCGCCCGTGTCGTCGAGCGACAAGGTCGATGCCCCGTACGTGTGGAACGGTCGCAACCAGGTGCGAAAGATCGGGGCCACCGCTTCGTTGCCCTGCAGGTAGACGCCGCGCACCTTGCCGGTGCCGTTGTCGAGGTTGAAGTAGCCCGCGACCTGCGCGTGCTCGGGCTTGCTCGCGCCAACTTCACCGAGGTGATCCTTCACGTAGGCGCGCGAGCCGAGCAGGCCCTGCTCCTCACCGCTCCACAACAGCGCACGCACCGTGCGACGCGGCGGCGCCCCGTTCTTCTTGCACCACGCGGCGATGAGGCGCGCGGCTTCCATGACGACGGCGCTGCCGCAGCCGTTGTCGGTGCTGCCCGTGCCGGACTGCCAGCTGTCGAGATGCGCGCCGAGCATTGCGAACTCGCCGCCGATCGCGGCATCGCCACCCGCCAGATCCGCGACCACGTTGTAGGCGTTCTCGTCGTCGGCGAAGAACGTCGTGCGCAGTTCGAGCGCCACCGTCACGCGGATGCCCTTCTGGAGCAGACGGCACATGCGGTTGTAGTGTTCGACCGCGATCGTGAACTGCGGGATGACCTCGGTGCCGGCATCGCGCACGCGCGGCTGTTGCTCACGCGGCACGCCGGGGACCAGAACGGCGTTCGCGCCCTGCACGAACACGGTGCCGTAGTCGCCCTTGCTGGCGCGATCGACGATCGCGAGCGGGCGCTTCCGGTTGACGATGTCCAGCATCTGCTGCCGCTTCTGGAAGCCCGCGCGCGGGTCGTTCACCGCAGCGGCCGCGGCGGCGCGCTCCGTCGGCCGCATCGCTTCGATGCGCTGCTGGTCGGCGAGCCGCAGCAGGCTCTCGGGATCGTGCCGTTTGCTGATGCCGTCGAACGGTTCCTTGACGTCGCGCACGTCTTCGATGAGTACGACCTTGCCGGTGAGATCCATCGCTTCGAGAGC
>JAYUCN010000863.1:0-7598 GCA_043740335.1 Planctomycetota bacterium | reverse complement strand
GGCGACCTCGCCCCCGCTGCCGATCGGGCAGCGCAGCAGTGCATGCTGGCGATGCGCGTGCTGCACCCAGGCGACGCCGAACCGCCCCCCGTGATCCTCGGCTCCTCGGTGACGGGCAAGGGCCTCGACGAACTGTGGCAGACGATCGAACGCCACCTCACCGCGACGAAGCAGAGCGGCACGTTCGCGGCGCGGCGCGCGCAGCAGGCAGGCGAATGGCTCGAAACGACCGTGCGCGAACGGCTGCTCACCGAGTTCCTCGGCGATGCTGCCGTGGCGAAGGCGATGGCTGTGGCGCGCGCACAGGTCGCGCGCGGCGAAGTGTTGCCGAGCGTGGCAGCTCGCCGCCTGTTGGCGCTGAGCCGCAGGTCCTGAACTGCAGGCCTCGTCACCGCCGCCGTTGCGCTGCCTGGAACAGGCCTCGGGCAAAGCCCTCGATCTCGCTCCGCATGTGCAACCGCTCGAGCCACGGCGCGGGGATCCCTTCCACACCGTAGTGGGCGCCCGCGATCTGGCCGACGATCGCCGCCGTCGTATCCGCGTCGTCGCCGAGGTTGGCGGCCAGCAGCACGGCATCACGGAAACTCTCCGTGCGCACGAAGCACCACAAGGCCGCTTCCAGCGAGGCCACGCAGTAGCCGGTGCCGCGAATGCGCTCGGCGGAACGGTCCGCCAGACCTGGCGTGAGGATCGCCCGTACTTCCGGCAAGGTCGGCCGACTGTCCCGAAGCGTCAAGACCTCGGACTTCGCCACCCCGAGCAGCGCGCTGTCCAGCATCTCGGCGAACACCTCGCAGCACTCGAGCGCCGCCAAGGTGCCATGCGTCGTCGCCGAACTCCGCCGCGCCTCGGCGCGCACCGCGTTGCGATCCGGGTGGAAGAACAGGACCACGGGTGCGAGCCGCATGAGCGAACCGTTGCCCGCCGTGTCCGGATGCGACGACCCGGCCATCGGTTCGCCCGTCTCCCGAAACCGCTGCAGCGCGCCGGTCACCGTCCGGCCGATGTCGAAACACGTGCCTGTCGCACTCAGATAGCCATGCTGCCACCAGTCCACGTAGCGGCGCATCTGATCGCCGGCTTCGAATCCGTCGTTGTGCAGGAGACTCGCGGCCAGGCACAGTGCCATCGACGTGTCGTCGGTCCACTGCCCCGCCGCGAGGCGGAACGGACCACCGCCCACCATGTCGGTGAGCAGAGGGAACGAGCCACGCGGCCTGAACTCGACCGTGGTACCGACAGCGTCGCCACAGGCAAGGCCCAGCAGCGCACCAAGATACCGGCCTTCCAGCGCGTTCACGCGGATTAGCATAGGGCAGCGACCTGGCCTCGTCCCTGATCCGCATGCAGCCTTCGCCCATCCGCCTCGCGACCGCGAACGACTTCCCCGCGATCGCCGCGATCACCAACCACTACATCCGCACGACGGCGATCCACTTCGCCTACGACGACGTCCCCGCCGACGAACTGCGCTCGCTGTGGTACGAGCACCGCGACCTCTATCCGTGGCTCGTCACCGCCGTCGGCAGCACCGTCGCGGGCTACGCCAAGTCCGGCGTGTTCCGCGCCCGCACTGCCTACCGCTGGATCACCGAGGCCGGCATCTACCTGGCGCCCGAACACTGCGGCCGCGGCCTCGGCACGCCCCTCTACCTCCGCCTGCTCGCCGTGCTGCGCGCCCAGGGCTTCCACTCGGTGATCGGCGGCATCGCGCTGCCGAACGACCCATCCGTGCGGCTGCACGAACGACTCGGCTTTCAGCACTGCGGCACCGTGCAGCGCGCGGGCCGCAAGTTCGACCGCTGGCACGATGTCGGCTTCTGGCAGCTCGCGCTGCAGCCACCCGAAGGGGAACCGCAGACGCTGCGCCACCCGGAGTCGGCATTCGACGCCACGGCCGGCTGACCGATCACCGGCCCTGGATGAGCCGCTGCCGGCGCTCCTTCACGACGCCCTCCCACTCCGGCACCATCGACCACTTTTCGATCTGGGCGAGGTCCTTCTCGGCGTTGTCGCGATCACCGCGCTCGATCAGCATGTCGACCGTGCGCAGCCTGCCGCGCAGCCATTCCTCGCCCTCGCCGAGTATCTTGTCACGCTCGTTGCGCACGCCCTTGGCGTCGGCGTTGGCGCGCAGGAACGCGTCGAGCTTCTGCATGGCACCGCGGTAGTCGCGCCATTGGAAGCGCAACAACGAACGGGCAGCGAACACCACGTCGGCCGCCGTGTCGGGTTCCCCCATTGCCGCCAGGGCGACATGGCGAGACCGCTGTTCCTCGATGGCAGCGAGCAACGGCTGGCCATCCGTGTTGCGCGCGCACACCTCGCGATGGGCTGCGAGCCACTGGTCGCACAGCCGCACGAGCTCACGCGCCGCCGGGCGTTCGATGCGATCACGCAGGTAGCGACCGACGAACCCGAGGATCAGATCGTGCTCCTGCCGCGCCGTCAGGACCTTCGGCAGCTCAGCGTTCTCGAGCAGCATGCGCCGGATCTCGGCTTCGAGCCGCAGTGCTTCCTCGCGCGTCGCACCCACAGCCTCCGGCAAGGCGAACGCGAGCGTGTCGAGGGCCCGCTGCGGCTGGTTGTTGGCGAGCTGTTCGCGGGCGAGATCGACGTAGTGCTGCGGCGAACTGGGCCACGTCGACCTGGCGAACACACGCAGCGTCACCACGGCGATCAGGAGCAGGGTCGCGAACAGCGTCGAGACCAGGATCCAGGTCGGCATGCCGCGCGGCCGCGCGGTCCGTCGCGATTCTCCCTTCGACACGCGGCGATCGTGCGAACGCGTCGGCCTCGGCGCCACCAGCGGCTTGACGACAGCGGCGGGCCGATCTGCCAGCCAACGCAAGCGCAGACCCCCGACCTCGATGACATCGCCGGGATCGAGATCCTTGCAGAACAGTTCCTCGCCGTTCACTGCGATCGTCGTGCCCGGTCGCACGGGTTCGACCCGCATGGTCTGGCCAGTGCGGACGAAGCGCAGATGCCGCGCCTCGAGCTTGCCTGCCTCGATGCGCAGATCGACATCGGGGCCGCTGCCCAGCAAGCAGAGGTCGCCCGCCACCGGCACGACGCTCTTCCTCCCGCGGGAGTCCGTGATCTCGATCTGTTCCGACACGTGAACGGCCGCCTGGCGGCGAGCCAAGCGTAGCCTCGCCGCAGCAGGGCGCTAGCGGCTCGCCTCGCCAGCCTTGGCCCAGGCCGGGTCGTCGCGATGCACGGTGCCCGAACCGAAGTTCTGCACCCAATAGCGCCCGTCGGCGCCGATGCCCGCTTCGCTGTGGTGCGGATCGAGCAGGTTGCGATGGTGACCCGAGGAGCTGCACCACGCGTTGTGCGCGCCGAGCGCCGAGTCGACGAGCGCGATGTTCTCGCTCGTGCCGAACATGTAGCCCGCGAGTCGCATGCGGTCGTAGGGCGTCTTCCGTCCCGGCGTCGGCGACATGTGCGAGAAGTAGCCGAGCCGCGACATCTCCTCGGCATGCCCCTGCGACGCGTCGCACGCGCTGCGCACGAGTGCCAACGGCCGATGCCGGAACATGGCGCGGTAGTCGTTCGTGATCGCGAGCTGCTCGCGCACGGCCGCGCTCACCTGCTTGCCGAGGATGGTGTTGTAGGCATCGATGCGCCGCCACTCCTCGAGCTCCGCCCGTTCCGCGGCGGTGGCGCAGTAGTCGCGGATCGCCACGCTGTCGCCGACAGGCAACGCGCGCGCCCATTCGGCTCGGGCCAGGCTCGATGGATCGAGTTCACCGAGGTCGGCGAGCACCTTGGCCACCCAGTCGAGCCGGTCCAGATCGGTACGCAGACTCGCCGGTACCCGCACTCGCAACCGCTCGTCCATCCAGAGTGTGCGCACCGCAGCAACGCGACGATCCACCTCGGCCTGCACCCGGATGTACTCGGCGTACTTGTCGCTGGAGACTGCCGGCGGCTTGTAGGGGTAGAAGTACTTCACTTCGTCGTAGATGAGGTCCTTCGCGAACTGACGCGCGCGATCGAGTTGGGCGCGTTGCTCGGCCAACCGATCGACCTGCTTCCTGAGGCTGCCGGCCTGCAGCTTGTCGATCTGCTGGCCGAACTCCTTCTGGAACGCGGCGACCATGACCGCCAATGCGTCCGGCCCCGACGCCAGCACTTCGGTCACGAGCGCTTGCCGCGCGGTGGGGTTCTTGTCGCGCAGGGCAGCCGCCAACCGGCCCCCTAGCTTCTGCGCCTGCTTCTGCACCTCGAGCGAGCGGCCCGAGACGAAACCCTCCTTGCCCAGCGTGTAGCCCAGCGGATCCGATGGCTCACCGCGACCGCGCGCGAGCACGCCGTCGATCGCCGGCTTCAGGCCCGCGTCGGCCCGCAGGGCCTTCGCCAGCCAGAGCTCGGCGCGGTTGGTGTCGCCCTGCTTGTAGAGCAGGGTGGCGACGCCGAGCACCGCCCTGCCGGTGGCGGCCACCTGCTCCGCGAGCGCGTGCACGCCCGCCGGTGCGATGTCGTGCCAGGTGCAACGCACCTCGCCATCGACGGAGCCGACGACGAACATCGGTCCCTCGACGCCGCGCAACGTGAGCGCCTGGCCGGTCGTGGAAGTGGTGATGAGTTCGCGACCGGATTGCAGAGCCGCAGCCACGCTGTCGTGCCAGGCGGCCAACAGTTCCGCTTCGTCGGCCCGGCGTGCGAGACGCGCACCGAAGTCGGCATCACGGTCGCGCACGAGGGCCGCGGCGTCGCGCAGCAGGCGGGCTGCCTCGGCGAACGCGGCGCGTTCTTCGGCGGCGCGCACCGACTCCATCTGGGCGCGCAGGCTCGCCAGCGTCGCCATGCGCACCGACTCGTCGACCATGGTCGGCATCGTCGCGGTCGCCGCCTTGCGAACCGCGGCGGCGACGAGCGCCTCCGCCTGGCCAAGCGCCTGGGCCAGAGCTACGAACTCGGGTGTCGGCGGGAATCGGTGTCGAGCCGCCGTGAGCATGGCCACGGCTTCCTGCGGCTTGCCCGCGGAGATCGCACGCGCCGACTCGTCGATCACCGTCGCCATCGTGCGCTGCGCCGTGGTCCGCAGTGCCTCGATGCGATGCTGCACGCCCGCTGCGGCAGCGGCGTTCTCGGCGTCGGCTCCTGCCCCCTGGAGCACCGCGATCGCCTGCGTGAACAGGCCCTGCGACGCCAGGCGGTCGGCTTCGGCGAAAGTCGCCTCCGGGTTTCTGGGCGCGGCCGAAGGGGCCTCTGCCGTGTACGCAACCGGCGCGCTCGGCGTGGTCGGCGCCGCGGCGGGCGGCGGCGGCGGCGGCGCTTCGACGGTTGGCTGCAGCGGCGCGTTCGCGATCTCGGCCTTCGGGGCCTTCGCGACCATCACCTTCGGTCGGCGCCGCAACGTCTCGCTCAGGGTGGATCGCACCTGACGCGCTGCCACCATCTCGCTCGGTGACCCGTTGCCCTCGAGGCGCTGCAGCTCGATGTTCCACTCGGCGTAGCCCAGGGTCCCCGCCGGATCGAGCACCGCCGTGGTCAGACGCTCGGCGTCCGCCTCGATCGAGGCGATCGCACGCTGCTCAGCCGCAAGGCGCTGAAGACGATCGTCGGTGGCAAGCACCCACTCGGCTCGCAACGTCGCGATCGCTGCAGTCGCCCGTTCCAACTGACCTGTCTGACGCCACCGCGCGATGGTGGCCAACTCCGACAGCACCCGGCCACGGTCACCACCCTGGAGTGCCCACACGACCACACCACCCACCACCAGCGCCGCCACGACCAGCGGCAGCCATCTCGAAGCACGGGCTTTCGACGATCGCTGCCGCCGATCGCGCGACGCGAAGTCCGCGAGCACGTCCTCGGGTTCCGCCGCGCGCGCGACCGATCTCCCCACGACGATCACCGCCCTGCCGACCTCGATGCGATCCCCGAGCGCGAGCTCCGCCGAGGTCGTGTCGATCCCGTTGACACGAACCGGTGCAAGCGCCGTGAGCCGCACGCCGTCCTGCCGCGGCAGCAAGCGCACGTGCACTGGCAGCACGTCGTCTTCGCCTAGTTGGAGGTCGGCCTCCGGACCACTGCCGAGCGTCAGGGCATCGGTGTCGAGGGGATGCAGGAAGGTCTGACCGCGATCGAGGATCTGCAGCGTGAACATGCAAGCGGAAGCGGGGTCTGCCGGGCAAGGGGCGAGCCCGCGGGCGTCGGGGCGCGGCGCATCCTACCCATTCGCCGGCTCAGCGGGCAGACCGTTCCCGACGGCGCCACAAGGAACCGACCTGGTCGGTGGTCCGCGTGCGCCAAGGCACCAGGTCCGAGGCGAAGGACGTGCGGGCGACGAGGTCGACGGGTTGGTCGGCCAGCAACTGGCACAGCCGATCGAACTCGGCCCCGGTCTGGTTGCCGACGACGAGCCAACCACCCGGTCGTACGGTGGCGACGGCCCGCCGCACGAGACGGCGAGGTCGCCATCGGGACAGTGGCAACCCCCATCGCAAGCATGGCCAGACCGACAGGAACGGGAACAGCAGCGTGATCACGTCCTGCTGTGGCAACGCCACCCGGGTGAAGTCCGCGACCTCGAAAGAGACCTCGCCACCGCCGGTCTCGGCGAGGGCCGCATGAGCGCGCGCATGGTCGGCGCGAGAATGGCCATCCTGGTAGATGCCGAAGGCGTCCACCTCGAGGCCGCGCAACACGACCGGCCGCGGCTGCTTGTCCTGCTGTCTGGCGAGCCAGCGGTGCAGGGCTGTGGCGTAGTGGAAGTCCCCGCAGCCGACGTCGACGGCGCGCACGACGCCGTCGTCGCTGCTCGGCACGACGGTACTTGCCGTCAGATCGACGAGCCGATCCAGCAACGCCAGGTTCGCCGTGTAGACGACCCGGGTCGAGTGCGCAGCGAGTTCGCGCAGTGAGAACTCCCGTGCGAGCCGGGTCGCGACCGCGTCGAAGTGCTCGCGCATCGCCGGCGGCAGGAACTGCGACAGGTCGTGCTTGCCTTCGTTCGGCAAGCGCAGCTCGCGCCGACTCCACGCGAACCGCGAACGCAAGGCGAACGAGACCTCGATGCCCGGAGCGCGCAGGAGGCCAAGGCACTGTCGCAACAGTGAAGGCATGCCCCTGGCATCGGTAGTTCGAGCCATGTGGCTAGACGCGGTCGGGGCAGGATCCGGCGCGGGCGCGTGAACGCGGTTCCTGCAACGATGCGCGGCGACCCCGGCCAAAGGCCAGGATCGCCGCGCACTGAAGCAACCGAGGGTTGCTGGGTGGGCTGCCGATCAGTTGCCGACCGTGAAGCTCGTGCCGTTCGACGTGATCAGGTTCAGGGGCGTGTCGAGCGAGAACGCCAGCGATTGGCACGTGAGGAAAGCGCCGATGAGTCCGACGCTGTTCGCGATCGGCAGCAGCGCGCTGCCGGTGCCCGCCGGCAATGCCACGGGGAACGTGAACGAGCCCAGGTTGCCATTCGTGTAGGCGCGGCAGTTGGGCATGCCGAGGAAGCTGAGGTCGATGCCCGGCAGCACGGTGTCGCCGAAGAACAGGAAGCCGAGCGGCACCAGGTTCGGCACGTTCGAGGTGTCGAGGGCGAACAGCGCGTTGCCCAGGGTCGGCAAGCCGTTGGTCGTCAGCGCGAG
>JAYUCN010000862.1:0-7602 GCA_043740335.1 Planctomycetota bacterium | reverse complement strand
CATCGTCCAGTCCACCTGCTCCACCGGGTTGGTCAAGCTGATCTGCCAGCCGTCGATGTTCTGCCCCGCCCTGTACTGGCTTGGCTGCCGCTGGCTCGGATCGCCACTCCACAGCCGCGCCCACTGCCCCTGCGTCATTTCGTACCTGCTCAGGAAGAACGGGGCCAGCGTTACCAGGTGTGGCGGAGACTCGGTGTCGAAGGCCTGCTCGGCGAAGTTGGCCCCGGTTGCTTCACTCCTCTGGGAACCCATCGTGAAAGTGGCACCCGGCAGCAGCACGAACACGATGCCCGTGTCCTCCGTCACCTCGATCGAACCATCGGCCGTGTGCGCCGGGATCACGATCTCGCGGGGGTCGCTGTTCCCGTCCCACGCACTGCGCAGCTCGTAGAACTCCCACAACTTCGTCACCGGGTTCATCCCGATCGGTACCAGCCCCGTGATGTCCTGATCCCGCAGTTCGATGTTCTGGCCCGCATACTTCTCGTTGCTCAGGATCTCTGCACGCACCGCTGTCCACGTGTGCCGCGCGTTCGGGTGGTGCAGCCTCAGCTCTCGCATTTGCCTGGCCCACAGCAGCCGCTGTTCGACTGCCTCCTTCTCGTTCTGCTCGAGGTGGTCGATGCGCACCAACAGGCCGCTGAGCGTGTCGTGCAGGAACGAGATCGCATCAGGACTCATGTCCGCGCGTTGTGAGATGTCCTGGAAACGCCATGTGCGACGCTCCGTGACGATCGCCGTCAACGTCGCCAGTTTGCCATCGGCAGCCTGCAACTCGGCCGCGGCCCGGTCCTTGTCTGACGCACTGGCCGCAAGTTCACGCAGGGTCGCCACACGCTGGACGAGTTGTTCCCACTCGGCAAAGCGCGGGTGCGCACGCCGATCGGTATCGCGCTCCTCGTTGGTCCAGGGCACGGCCATGGTCTGCAGGTGCGCGATTGTCTTCCGGATCGGTTCGCGCATGGCGAGCAGCGGTGCTGCACGATGCGCGAGCCAATCCTCCATCGCGCCCACCTGGTCGGGCCAGGGCGGGTAGAGCTTCTGCTCCGCGGCGATCGCGCGGTCGTAGAGCACGACGCCAGCGAGTTGGTCGTACTCGTCCATCTTTGCCGACAGGAAGTCGGCGAGCATCCGGGCCTCGACGCTCTTGTGCTCCGCGTCGTGTCGCGCCGCCCGTTCGGCCGCGGCCAGTTCTGCGTTCTCTCTCGCGCGCGCGGATGCAAGCTGCTCGTTCTGCTGTGCCTTTTCACGCTCGTCCTCCGCCCGCAAGTACTGCACGAACGTGCCGATGCCGCCGCCGACCAGCGCCAGCAGGACCAGGCTCCCGGCGACGACCTGCCCGCGATATCGCCGCAGGAGTTTCTTCAGCCTGTACCCCGCACTCGGTGGCCCCGCCACGAGCGGCTCGTGCTCGAGGTACCGCTGCAGGTCCGCCGACAACGCGTTCGCCGTGTCGTAGCGCCGCGCCCGGTCCTTCTCGAGCGCCTTCAGCACGACCCAGTCGAGGTCGTTCTTCAACGCCTTCCGCAGCGCTCCCGCACTCATGTGCCGCGCCTCCGCGATCGCCGTCGCCGACTCCCGCACCGCCGACAGCTTCGTGCTCGGCTTCTGCGGTTCGACTTCGCGCAGCACGCGCTGCATCTCGAGGAGTCCGGCCTGCCGCAGCTCCTGCCCCGAGAACGGCAACGATCCGACCAGCACTTCGTACAGGATCACCCCGAGCGAATAGATGTCGGCGCGCGTGTCGATGTCCGCATTCGTCTCGTCGGCCTGCTCGGGCGCCATGTACTCCGGCGTGCCGATCACCTGCCCCGCTTCCGTGAACAGCGTCGCCTCGACGAGCTTCTGCCCCATCGCCTTCGCGAGCCCGAAGTCGATGATCTTCACAGCCACTTTGCCCTGCTCCTCGCTGACGAGCACGTTGCCCGGCTTGAGGTCGCGATGCACGACGCCTTTCTGGTGCGCATGCGTCACCGCCGCACACACCTGCTGCATCACCTTGATGCGCTGCGACAGCGACAAGCGGTTCTGGTCGCAGTACTGCGTGAGCGGAATCCCCTTCACGAGCTCCATGACGAAGAACGGCTGCCCGCGTTCGCTCGTGCCGCAATCGTAGACCCTCGCGATGCCGTCGTGCGCCATCAACGCGAGCGCCTGCCTCTCCTGCTCGAAGCGCGCGACGACCGCCCGGCTGTCCATGCCGAGCTTGATGAGCTTCAGCGCGACGCGCCGCTTCACCGGCTCGTGCTGTTCGGCGAGGTAGACCGTGCCCATGCCACCTTCGCCGAGTTGTTCGAGGATCCTGTAGGGCCCGATCTGCGTCGGCTGCGCGCTCCCCTTCGCGGCGGCGGCGACCTTCGGCGCGTCGATCGTCACGTCGGGCACGCCCGTGGCTGCGCGTGCACGCAGCATCTTCAACACTTCGTCAGCGAGCGCTGCATCCTTGCCCGCCGCCTGACGCACGAACGCTTCGCGCGACGCAGCCGGCTGTGCCTCAGCCTGCTCGAACAGATCGCGCACGCGCTGCGAGCGGGGGAGCGGAGCGTCGCCAGAGGATGGGGGCATGGGCGGCATGCCGGGGACGTGGACGATCCCCTGCGGTCCGCGCATCGTGACCAGGCAACCGCTGCGATGCCAGTTCTGTACAATGCGCGCGGCCAGTCCCCGGCCGTTCCCCACCACGGAGTCCACCATGCGCATGCTCGCGACCGTTCTCACCACGGTGCTCACGACATCGTTCGCCCTCGCCCAATGCCCCTTCACCAGCGTGTCGATGCAGACCTATGGGCAAGGCTGCAACCCGGTCTTCGGCACCAATCCGACGCTCGCGGTCGCCCTCGACACGACCAACTGCCAACTGCAGATGACCGTCGGCGCCTTCACCGGCTGCTGCAACACCTACCTCGTCGGCCGCTTGCTGGCGCTCGGCGACCAGCCGACCTCGATCCCGTTGCCGGAGTTCGGCCCGAACTGCACCTTGCTCGTCGTGCCCGTCATCCTGCTGTTCCAACCCTCGGCTGCGGGAGCGGCGTTCACGCTGACGCTGCCAACGGCGGTGCTGCCGCCACTTTCGTTCGTGGCGCAGGGCAGTGCGCTCTACTTCACGACGATCGGCCTCAACTACGACTTCGCGCTCACCGCTGGCGGCCAGATCAACCTGCAGTGATCAACCTGCAGTGATCGCGATCGCGCGACGCACCGCGGCGACTCAGTAACTTTCGCCCGCGTTCGGGAACGAGCCGTCGCGCACGTCGCTGCAATAACTCGCGACTGCCTTGCCGACGTCGCGCGCCAGCTCCAGGTACCGCCGCGCAAACCGCGGCCGGAAGCGCGTGAACAGACCCAGCAGATCGTGCGTCACGAGAATCTGCCCGTCGACATGCGGACCAGCACCGATGCCGATGACGGGGATCGTCACCGCCAGAGCCACCCGCTGCCCGAACGCGGCCGGCACCTTCTCGAGCACGAGCCCGAAGGCGCCAGCCTGCGCGAGCGCCTTCGCGTCGTCGAGGATGCGCTGCTGTTCGTCGGCGTCCTGGGCGCGCGCGCGATAGGTGCCGAACTGGTGAATGCTCTGCGGCGTGAGCCCGAGGTGGCCCATCACGGGGATGCCGGCGTCGACGAGCCGCTGCACGGTCGGCGCGAAGGCTCTGCCGCCCTCGAGCTTGATGGCTTCGGCGAGCCCTTCCTTCAGGAAGCGGCCGGCGTTGCGCAGCGCGTCCTCGACGCTGACCTGGTAGCTCAGGAACGGCATGTCGGCGACGACGAGCGCGCGCTTGGCGGCGCGACCGACGAGCTCGCAGTGGTAGACCATCTGGTCCATCGTCACGGGCACCGTCGTGTCGCGCCCCTGCATGACCGTCGCCACCGAATCGCCGACCAGCAGCATGTCGACGCCAGCCTGGTCGAGCAGGCCCGCGAACAGGTGGTCGTATGCCGTCAGCGCCGTGATGCGCTGGTGCCGCGCCTTCATCGTGCGCAGCGTTTCGGTCGTGACTTTTGGCGGTGGGGTGGTCATCGCGCGTGTTCCCTGCCGCTGCTCACCAGTCGCCGAAGGTGTCGGGTGCGTCGCTCGGCGGTGGCGGGGGCGGAGCGGGCCCCTTGTCGCTGCCCGGCGGCGGCGGCGGCTTGTAGTCGTCGACCCCGTCCTCGGGCACGCGCGGCGAGCGCTTCTTGGGCCGGCCCTTGCCCTCGACGATGCTGCCGAACGTCGGCACGCGCTTGGGGTCAAGCTCGACATCGAACGCGGACAGGTCGAGTGCTGCGGGTTCGATGACGTCGACCTTGCCGCGGCGGTCGCGGTAGCGCGGCACGACATCGACGTCGCGCGGAGCACCGTGGCCGTGGCCACCGTGACCACCGGGGTGCTTGCGCCGCCGCTGGTCGCGACCGTGCCGGTCCTGCTGGCGCTCCCGCTGCGGTTGATTCTGTCGTTGCTTCTGCGGCGATGCTTGCGGCTGCGGTTGGTGCGGTCGCGATGGTTGGCGCTGGTCACCGCCTTCTGCCGAACGTTCGGCACCCGCTTCGTGCGCAGGACGATCGCCGCGATCTTCGCGGTGGCGGCCACGCCCGCGGCGGCGCCGACGGCGGCGGCCCGATCGTTCCTCGCCATGCGGCGAGCCGGCGTCAACGGGGCCAACGGCGTCGCCGTGTGCGTGTTCGTCCGGGAGCTCTGGCAGTTCCTCGTTGGCGGCGTCGAAGCCTTCGGTGGCAGGAGTCTCGGCGGCGGGCTCCGCGTTCGGATCGCCGTGGATTTCGGGATCGAACGGCTCGTCGTGGGGTCGGTGCTCGGGATCCCCGGCGTCGCCATGCGGCGGCGGCTGCTCGCTCGGCGGGAACCGCTCGTCACCAGGATGACCACCCTGGCGACCGCCGCGCCGTCGTCGCCGCCGCCGCCGTCGGCGGCCTGGTTCGTCCACCGCCTGGTGATCTGCCTGGTGATCCGCCTGGTGATCTGCCTGGTGTTCGTCGACGGGTGCGTCGGCCGTGGTCGGCGCGCCCGATTCCTTGCCGGATCCGCTGGGTTCGCGGCTCGTCGGTTCGCCGCTCTCGGCAGGTTCGCCAGCCAATCCGTGCGTCCCTGCCGGGTGGCTGAAGTCGGCGCGTCGGGGGCGGTGGCTGGGCGTCGGTGCGTCGCCTTCCACGCGGTCGTCGTCACCTGGCTCAGCGACCGGTGTGGTCGCCTGGTCGGGTTGGAGAGACTGGTCGGGTTCCAGTGCTTCGCCTTCGGGATCAGCCGAGGTGGAGCCCGGGCGGTGCGAATCGCCACCGCGCCCGCGGCGGCCCCGGCGACGGCGACGACGGCGGCGCCGTCCCGTGTCGTTGTCGAGCTCGCCGACATTGCCGTCTGGATTGCCGTCTGGATTGCCGTCTGGTCGTTCACTGTTCGCGCTGGCCTCGTCGCCGCCCGGTTCGCCGTGCATCGCAGCCGCGGCAGGCGTGTCGTCGCCGTCTGCCGACGGCGTGGTCGGTTCGCGGTCGACAGGTTCACGGTCGTCACGATCGCCTTCCGCCACGGCCCCCGCAGAGAACGGCGCTTCCGCGTCGCGCTCGTCGTTCCCGTCAGTGGGCGCATCCCGTTCGGCGCGGCGGGCGAGCTCGCACCAGCGATCGACGGCGGCGGTGCCTTGGCCGAGGCCGAGCGTACGCAGCTCGAACAGCGTCAAGGCTTCGTCGAAGTACGGGCCCTGCACGAACCCGGCGATGCGGAAGCGCTTGCTCCCTTCGGTCTGCGTGAAGCGGTGTTGCACGCCGCAGATGCGCTTCAGGCAGCCGGCGTCGCGGCGCGGCAGGCGCAGCGAGTAGCTGAGCGGCCCGAGCAGCTCCTCTGCGATCGAGGACGGGCTGCGGCCGGGATTACGTTCCGCACTGGCCAACACGGGGCACACGAGCAGCACGCCGAGCAGCACCGGAGCCGGCGGCACGTGGCCGTCGCGCACCCGATGGTCGAGGGCTTCGAGCAGGCGCCAGAACTCGACGCGCTGGTCGTGGCGGGCCTGCTGGAGAAAATCGGCGAGCACGGGCACGAGGAAACGCAGGGCGCCGACGTCGCGCAGGAGCTGGAAGCTGTCGAGTGCGTGGCCACCGCGCAGCAGCCGCAGGATCTCCTCGAACACGCGTGGCGGGGCCGCGCGTACGAGGTCGCCCGAGGTCTCGGCCATCGCGGCGAACGTCTCTTTCTCGATCGTAAAACCGAGGCGGCCGGCGAACTTCGCCGCGCGCAGGATGCGCACCGGGTCTTCGCGAAACCGCACGCGCGGGTCGCCGATCGTGCGGATGACGCGATTGCGCAGATCGACGAGGCCGTTCGTGTAGTCGAGGATGCAGTTGCGCGTCGGATCGAGGAACAGCGCGTTGACCGTGAAGTCGCGGCGCAGCGCGTCCTCCTCCGCGTTGCCGAACTCGTTGTCGCGCGTGATCAGCAGGTCGTCGTTGTCGCCGGCCGGGTTCTCCATCTGCGGCGTGCGCCGGAACGTCGAACACTCGAGGATCTTCGTGTTGTCGTGGAAGTGGAGGTGCGCCAGCTTGAAGCGACGGCCGATGATGCGGCAGTTGCGCGGGAAGGTGCGCTTCACCTGCGGTGGGCGCGCCTCGGTGGCGATGTCGTAGTCCTTGGGCGTGCGGTCGAGGAGGAGGTCGCGTACGCAGCCACCGACCAGATAGGCTTCGAAACCCCGGGCGATCAGGCGCTGCGTCGCGCGCACGGCGTCGGCGTCGAGCTTGGACAGGTCGGCGCCGGTCGGGGAAAGGATCGTTGGTTCGATCTTCGTAGTCCCTGCGAATGAGTGCAGATGAAAACAGCGGTTTACTGCGGCGGCCCCGGCACTGACAACCAGTTTTCTCGCGGGAACATGCGGCGCGACGAGAACGAGCGCGGCGTCAGGCCTGCAGACCCCCGTCGATGGTCAGGACCTGGCCCGTGACATAGGCGGCGGCATCGGCAAGCAGGTAGCGCACGCAGGCGACGACGTCGTCGACCGTGCCGAGGCGGCCGGCGGGCACGCGCGGCAGCAGTCGGCGCTGGTTGTCCTGGTGGCTGTGGGGATGGGCGATCAGGCCAGGCGCAAGCACGTTCACCGTGATGCCGGCGGCGGCGACTTCGGCCGCCAGCGAACGGGCCATCTGGACGACGGCAGCCTTGGCGGCGAAGTAGACGGGGGCACGCAGTATCGCACGGTTCTTGTCGACCCCTGCGGCTGCGAACAGGATGACGCGACCGCGCCCGGCCTGCACCATGGAAGGCACCACGGTCTGCAGCGTGTGGAAGGTCGAGTCGACGTTGCTCGCGAAGAGGTGGCGGAAGGTCGCCTCGTCGGTGCCGAGCAATGGATGCTCGACGAAGTCGCCGACGCAGTGGATCAGGGCGAAGGGCGCACCGTGGGTGGTCGTGAACGTGGCGAACGCCGCGCGCAGGGCCTTGGGATCGGTCGCATCGACGCCGGTCCGCCGGGTCCAGACCGTCGTGCGACCGGCGAACGCGGCGGCAATGGCGGCGCCGATACCCTGGCCGCCACCGACGATGAGGAGCTGGTCGTTCAAGTCGAAGAGGATACCCGCCGAGACCCGCTCACTTCTCGCGCAGCCAGCCGAGGATCTCCTTCA